>CAZDWF010000025.1:0-33652 GCA_964508895.1 uncultured Bacteroidales bacterium | reverse complement strand
TACTGATTAATAGAGCATTACAATTAATGGCATAAAATTAGCTAAATTACAATCAAATCAAAATCAAAAGAAGATGGATCGGATCATTGAAAAAAAGAAATGGACTTTTAAGAAGATTTCAACTATTACAGCGATCAGTGCCTTTTGTATATTTATTTTATACCTTCTTTTTTTTTCGCGACAAGATAAGTAAGCTTTATGTGGACAAAGAACAGATCACCATTGCAACAGTACTCGAAGAGAAATTCCAGGAATTCATTCCCATTGATGGTGTGGTTTTCCCTAAAACAACTATTTACATCGATGCCGTACAAGGTGGTATTGTTGAAGCAGTATATGTTGAGGATGGAGCCATCCTGAAAAAAGGAGATCCTATTCTAAAACTAATGAACGCCAATATGGAATTAAGTTTTATGGAACAGGAAACCAGGATGTATGATGCCATAAATAATCTTCAAAACACAAAGATATCTGTTCAGCAAAACAAGTATTTCAGGGAACGTGAAGTTGCAGATCTGAGATATCAGGTAGATGAAGCAAAAAAGAATTACGATAGAAATAAAGATCTTTATAATGAAGGAGTAATTTCAATCAAAGACTTCGAAGATTTTGAAAGAAATTTTAAAAGTCTGGTCCGCAGATTAAACCTCACCCTTGAATTGCAAAAGCTTGACTCAATCTCCGCTCTGTCACAAATATCCCAGATCAACAGTTCAATTGGCAGAATTCACAAAAACCTCAAACTTTTGCAGAGAAATATGGGGAACCTGAATATCAAATCTCCTGCTGATGGAAAGCTATCATCTTTTAGTGCAGAAATTGGTGAAACAAAAATGGGTGGTGGCAGATTAGGGCAGATAGACTTAATGGAAGGATTTGAATTACATGCTAATATTGATGAAAGATATATTTCAAGGGTTTACGAAGGACAAGAAGCAGAATTCGAAATGAACAATACTCTCTTTAAACTCGCAATAAGTAAAATTTATACTGATGTGACTAACGGAACTTTCGAGGTTGAATTGCAATTCCAGGAAACAGAACCTAATAATATAAAAAGGGGTCAAACCATTCAATTAAAGCTTATGTTCAGCAGTCCGACTGATGCGGTGATAGTAAAACGCGGTGGCTTCTTTCAGGAGACAGGTGGGAACTGGATCTATGTAGTTGACCCATCAGGAAGTTATGCGGTTAAAAGAGATATACATATTGGTCGCCAGAACACAAGATATTATGAAGTACTTGAGGGACTTGATCCAAATGAGAAAGTGATAATCTCAAGCTATGATTCATTTGGAGGAAAGGACAAACTCATTTTTCGTAATTAATCCAAAAAATTTCAAATGAGAACAATAAAAACTTTATAAATGATTAAAACACTTGATTTATCAAAAGTATTCCGCACTGATGAAGTAGAAACTACTGCATTGAATAAAGTAGGATTCGAAGTACAGCAAGGAGAATTTGTTGCCATTATGGGCCCTTCAGGATGTGGAAAATCTACATTGCTTAACATCCTTGGATTACTTGACAATCCATCAGAAGGACAATATTATTTTCTTGATAATGAGGTATCGAAGTTTAGTGAAAAACATCGTGCCAGACTCAGAAAGCATAACATTGGGTTCGTATTTCAGAACTTTAATCTTATTGATGAGCTAAATGTATTTGAAAATGTAGAATTACCACTTATTTATCTTGGATACAGCTCCAGTGACAGAAAGCAAAGAGTTGAAGAGGTTTTGGAACAAATGCAAATTGTTCACAGGAAGAAACACTTTCCACTTCAATTATCAGGAGGCCAACAACAGCGTGTAGCAGTAGCAAGAGCAGTGGTGGCAAAACCACATTTGATCCTTGCTGATGAACCCACAGGTAACCTCGATTCAGCCCATGGTGAAGAAGTAATGAACCTGCTTGAAGATCTGAATAAAAATGGCACAACAATTATCATTGTCACCCACTCACAAAGAGATGCTGAATATGCTCAGAGAATTGTCAGGTTGTTCGACGGTCAGATAATAAATGAAAATATTAAATCTAAAGCACCGGTAGTTTAAAGATTGAATGCATATGGAGCTTTCCTCTCAAGCCAAATTAATCATGGGATTATTTTTAGAAAAAATCCCTTCAAAATAAGTAGAAATAAAAAATTATAATCATGAGAGAAGTAGTTATACTCATTCCGGATTTAGAGACAGAGCAAAACGTTGAAATTGAAGTTCGTATCAATGGAAGAAAAAGAACCATGCAATATCGTGTTGAACTGCTCAGATGGGAAGGTAATAATGATCCTCCTGTTGACAAATTTCAGGTTATTAAACATAAAATCGCAGAATATGACAAAAACTGGGAACTTATTGAAATCGGGGCCCCAAACAAAGATAATATACCTCTGATGTTTCGGAAAAAAATCTAATCATAAATAATATCTTATGAAAACATTACTTACACTCTTTATTGCTATCATAACAAGTATCGGATTGCAAGCACAGGATATAAAAAAAGACCAGGAAGACATTAAGAAAGTAATCCAGGGAGCATACATCGAAGGACTTCATAATAAAGGTGACCTGCAACTGACCAAAGAAGGGTTTCACCCTGGTTTTAATCTTCTTATTTTGAAAAATAACATGCTCGACAAACTTCCAATATACAATTGGATAGAATATGCTGAAATGAGAAGAGAGAAAGATCCGGCCCCTCCTGCAGAAGACAAGAGAACAGTATGCGAATATGAGTTTATAGATGTGACAGGGAATTCTGCTGTTGCCAAAATCAAACTAAGCAAGGAAGGTAAACTCATCTTTACCGACTATCTTTCACTGTATAAGTTTGATGATGGATGGAAGATAGTAGGGAAAATTTATTATCGCCACCCGGATAAAGAATCAAAGTAAAACTAAAAAAGCGCAAATGTTAGCTTATTACTTAAAGGTTGCAATAAGAAGTTTATTCAAACGGCAATTATATTCCTTTTTAAATATTTCAGGACTGGCTATTGGAATTGCCAGTTTTATAATAATCGTATTATACATTACTGATGAACTGAGTTATGACGGATATCATGAAAAGTCTGACAGGATATATCGTATAGGACAGATATCAGACTTTGGTGGTGTGGGTGAAAATTCTGCAAGTTTACCATTCCCGGTTGCATTTGTGTTGAAAGAGGAATATCCTGATATGATAGAGAATGTTACCAGGTTATTTAATTTTCAATCGCCAAGTAGTTTTATTGAATATAAAGAAAAGAAATTTATTGAGAAGAAGTTCTTCTTTGCTGATTCAACATTTTTCGAAGTCTTCGATTATAACTTCTTAGCCGGGGATCCTGAAACGGCTCTGGATGAAGCATTTGCCGTGGTAATCACAGAATCTGCTGCTGAAAAATATTTTGGGGATGAAGATCCAATGGGTAAGACCATAAAATTCGAAGAAAGAGTTGACCTGAAAATTAATGGTGTTATTGAAGATGTCCCATCACAAAGTCATTTCATTTTCGATTTCATGGCTTCAATGGGAACAGTTAAAAATATATACAGAGGAAGCTTACCCAGAACGTGGGTTTGGAATCCATGCTGGACTTATATAGTTCTTGCAGACAATGTAAAGCCGGATCAGCTGGACTCTCAGTTTCCGGATTTTATTAAGAAATTCTTCTTTGATGCAGAAAAAGATAATATAACACTTCATCTGCAAAGACTTACTGATATACATATGACTTCCAAATTGGATTATGAAATTGAACCTAACAATAATATTGCTTATATATATATACTTACTGCAATCGCAATTTTTATAATTCTTATTGCAAGCATCAACTTTATGAATCTTGCTACTGCAACAGCAGCATCACGGGCAAGAGAGATTGGGATGAAAAAAGTTGTTGGAGCATACAAATCACAACTTGTTTCTCAATTCCTTGGTGAATCAATTATAGTAACATTCTTCGCAGCCATAATTGCGATGATCATTGTTGAGATTTCACTTCCTTCATTCAATAATTTCACAGGAAAAGACATCTCCATCAATATGCTGCTAAATCCTGAATACCTTCTGATATTACTGGCAATAGTGATACTCATTGGAATTCTTTCAGGAATTTACCCATCATTTTTTCTTTCTGCTTTTAAGCCAATTTATGTTTTAAAAGGAAATATAAAACTTAGCAATAGTAGTGGAATTGCTCGTAAAGTATTGGTTGTTTTACAATTTACTATTTCTATTGCATTAATAATCGGTACTTTGATAATTTTCAAACAATTGAATTTCCTGAAAAAATCCGAGTTGGGTTTCAACAAGGAAAATGTTATTGTATTACCAATTGGCAGAACCCCAATAGTGAGGCAATATGATGCATTTAAAACTGAATTGTTGCAAAATCCAAATATTCAAAGTGCTACAGCCATGGATTACATCTTTGGCACTGCATACAATACTCACGAATTTCGTCCGGAAGGATTTCCTGAAAATGAATGGCAGTTTTACCCTTGCCTGGTTGTTAAACATGATTTTATTAAAACTTTCGACTTGAAGATTCTGGCAGGCAGGGCTTATAGTTTTGATAATAAAACGGATGCTGTCAAAGGAATAATCATTAACAGAGCAATGGTGAAGCATATGGGATGGGGAGAACCGAAAAATGCAATTGGTAAAAAATTCAGGTCACTTAGTGGTGAAGAAAGAGTGATTGGTGTTATTGAGGATTTTAATACAGCATCCTTACACAAAGCAAGCGGACCTTTCGTATTGAATATCAAAGAGGCACCCGGAGAAATTGCATTTTTCCTGAAATACATGGCTTTGCGTGTTAATCCTGAGAACCTGAAAGAAACAATTGCATATATCGATGAAAAATGGAATGTTTTTGTTAAAAATCGCCCGTTTGAGTTTTCTATTCTGGAAGATGAGCTGCAAGAACTTTATAAAGATGAAGAAAACCTGAGTACATTATCATTGATATTTACAATACTGATAATATTTATTGCAGGACTAGGCTTGTTCGGACTGGCTTCATTTATGACCGAAAAGAGAACCAAAGAAATAGGTATACGAAAGGTACTCGGAGCCAATACAGCTCATATAATAAAAATTATGTCAAAAGAATATGTATTATTATTGATTATTGCCAATCTGATTGCATGGCCTCTGGCATATCTTGTTATCAATAACTGGCTAAATCACTTTGCATACAGAACCAGCATTAACTTTTATATTTTTCTATTGGCAGGATTACTGGCGATGGCCCTTGCACTTGCAATATCAGGTATCAAGGCATATCTCGCCTCAAGAATGGATCCAGTTGATACTATTAAATATGAATAAACTTATGTAACGAATAACATTATTAAAACGTCAAATTATAAACTCACATGTTATGATAAGAACAGAAGAACTTGTAAAAGTATTTCGCACTGATGAAGTTGAAACCACTGCATTAAACAAAGTAAACCTTGAAGTAAAATCAGGTGAGTTTGTTGCAATTATGGGTCCTTCAGGATGCGGAAAATCAACATTATTAAATATCCTGGGATTACTTGACAATCCAACTGATGGCAAATATTTCTTTCTGGAAAATGAAGTCTCGAAGTTTTCTGAACGACAAAGAGCAAAGCTTAGAAAAGAAAATATCGGATTTGTATTCCAGAACTTTAACCTCATCGATGAGCTTACGGTTTTTGAAAATATTGAGTTGCCCTTAATTTACCTTGGATATTCAGCTGCAAAAAGAAAAGAAAGAGTTGAAGCCGTGATGGAAAAGATGCAAATTGTACATAGGAAGAAGCATTTCCCACTTCAACTGTCAGGTGGACAACAACAACGTGTTGCAGTAGCAAGAGCTGTTGTAGCAGAGCCTAAACTTATTCTAGCAGATGAGCCTACCGGTAACCTTGATTCATCTCATGGTGAAGAAGTTATGAACCTGATTGAAAATCTTAACCAAACAGGTACTACAGTTATTATCGTAACTCACTCACAAAGAGATGCTGAATATGCTCAAAGGATAGTACAGCTATTTGACGGGCAAATCGTTACTGAGAATATTAAGAAGAGCATTTTATAATCTTTCTCTGACAAAATTTTAACCTTCGGTATTTGCTGAAGATCAGGGCTATTATATTTTACCTATTAAACAGAAAGGCTATGATAACAAATTACATAAAAAGTGCATTCAGGAACCTTATGAGAAATAAGTTCTACGCATTAATAAATATAATCGGACTATCGGTTGGTATGGCATCTTTTATTTTCATACTGTTCTTTGTAAAAGATGAAGCAGGATATGATCAGTATCATGAGAAGTATAATAGGATCCATCGACTTGATTCCGAGTTTAATATTAACAACAAGGTAGACAGGTTTGCTATTGTGCCAGTACCTATGGGGCATGCCTTTAAACTTGAATTTCCTGAAGTTGAGAATTTTGTGAGATTATTCGGGGCAGGTAATTCACTCATTAAATATGGTACAAAAGAGTACTATGAAGAGGATTTCTATTTTTGTGATTCAACTATTTTTGACGTTTTTACTCATGAATTTGTTTTGGGAAGCCCTGATAATGCCCTGACTGAACCCAATACAATTGTCCTTACCGAAAAAATAGCCAAAAAGTATTTCGGAAAAGAAAACCCTATGGGTGAAATGCTAACTACAGGAAATGACAATTCGTACCAGATAACAGGTGTGATCAAGGATCTACCTGCAAATTCCCACTTAAAATTTGATGCACTTCTTTCAGGTGCTACAATTGTTGAACGTACCGGTGCTGAAGATTTTAACAGCCTTGAACCTATGAGATTCTGGAATATAGGAGTTTATACTTATGTTTTATTAAACAAGAACTCTGACATTTCCACCATTCATGAAAAGTTCCCTGATTTTTATGGTAAGTATATGAAGCCAATCGGAGATCAGATTAATGCAAGTTTTGAACTCTTAACAACACCTCTGGCTGAAACTCATTATCGTGAAGGCTTAAGTGCAAACAGGCCTATTGGAAATAAAGCATATATCTATATTTTCTCAGCAATCGCAGTTTTTATCCTTTTGCTGGCAGCCATAAATTACATGAATATGGCTACAGCCCGCTCAACCAAAAGAGCAAGGGAAGTTGGTATCAGGAAAGTATCAGGAGCTTATAAAATGCAACTCGTACGCCAATTCCTTGGAGAATCTCTCTTATTGTCAATAATAGCGATGTTAATAGCGCTGCTGGTTGTATATTTATTAATCCCCGATTTTAACAACCTGGTGGATAAAACAATTGTCTTTGGAGCAGATCCAATGATATTTTTGATAATACTGCTTGTTGCCATTGTAACAGGACTTGTATCAGGGTCGTATCCTGCATTCTATTTGTCTTCTTTCTCTCCTGTTATTGTTTTGAAAGGAACTGTCAGCCAATCGGGAAGAAACAAAGGATTACTCAGGAAGATACTTGTTGTTATACAATTCTTTATTGCAATAGTGATGATCATTGCAACCATTGCTATTTCTGAACAGATCGGCTTCCTGAAGAATAAAGACCTTGGGTTTGAAAAAGATAACCTTATTGTAATGCAACTGCAGGATTCAGCTTTCAGAAGCAAGGTTGAGACTTTTCAGGAAGAATTACTGCAAAATCCGAATATCAAAGGTGTTACAAACTCAAGTCAGGTGCCCGGAAATATAAGCTGGATACAGGTTATGAATGTTGAGAATGAAGGGCAAATGGTTCAAAGTTCATTGATACTGGTTCAGGCAGATTATAACTTCATAGAAACCATGGGAATGGAAATTCTAAAAGGAAGGAATTTCGATAAAAATATGAGTACCGATGATACAGGCGCTGTGGTAATCAATGAGACTTCCATGAAAAGATTAGGCTGGACTGAAGATCCTATTGGCAAAAGAATAGACTATGGCATTGACCTGGAAGGTAATGTAGCCAGGCCAATGAAGGTAATTGGTGTTGTGAAAGATTTCCATTTCCGTTCACTACACAACCCGGTTGAGCCACTGATAATATTTATTAATCCAGCACCACGTTTTAACGTCTCTGTAAGGATAGATGAAGAAAAGACCAGGGAAGCACTCGATTTCATCGAAGAAAAATGGAATGATTTCGGAGCGAAAAGACCTTTTGATTATGAATTCCTGGAAACAAATATGGACAGCATGTATCAGGCTGAGGAGAAGATCAACAGGATATTTACCATTGCAACCGTGCTAACCATCTTTATAGCATTACTTGGATTGCTGGGTCTATCATCATTCATTGCCGAACAAAAGACCAAAGAAATTGGGATTAGAAAGGTGATGGGTGCTACTGTAGGTAACATCCTGAAAATTCTATTTAAAGAATTTCTATTATTGATAATGATCGCTTTCGTAATTGCAGTACCTATAGCATGGTGGAGAATAGAAATCTGGCTGAAAGATAGCTTTGTGTATTTTACTGATCTTCATTGGTATACATTTGTTCTTGCAGGAATAATTGCAATTTTTGTAGGACTAGCTACCATTAGCTATCATATAATCCGTGCTGCGAATTCGAATCCTGTGGATGCTATTAAATATGAATAAAGAATTCAGACAAAGGAATTCTGAATTTGGTGCAAATAGTACTCTTCTCAAGAATAAAAGAAAACCGCAGGGACGCAGAGAATACGCAGGGAAATTATTAATACCATCTTATTAAAAATAATCTGCGGAAAAATCCGTGAGAAAATCCGCGTAATCTGCGAGAATTCTTATTATTTCCTCAGATCGTTCTTCTGAACTCAGGAATCCGCATTTTATCTGCTTTTTACTATATTTACATCTTAAAGATATATTTATTGAGCAAACTATCCACACTACCAAACATCAGTGATAGCCTGGAAAAGAAATTAGAAGAAGCAGGCATAACTTCCCCTGATCAGCTTAAAGAAATGGGGGCTGAAGATGCTTTTATTATACTCAAAACCACCGATAGGCTTGGAAGTTGCATAAACATGCTTTATGCTCTGGAAGGAGCTGTTCAGGGAGTCCGCTGGCACTACCTTAATGCCGACAGAAAGCAAGAGCTGAAAGAATTTTACTGGGCGTTGTGAGCAAGATACAAGGGACAAGTAGCAAGAGGCAAAGGACAAGTTGCAAGGGGCAAGTTGCAAGATAACCGGATAATTCTGAAATCCTTTTTCATAATTCTTTTGTCAGAATTCCTTTGTCAGAACTCATATTATCCATTATCTTTATGTTATGAATTCTCTTTTCAGGATAATATTACTATTGTTTCTTTGCAATTTTATTTTTGCACAGTCTTCTGTAACCGATAGCCTCAGAAGCATCCTGAAAAACTCACATGCTATAAATGAAAAAATTGAAACTTATCTTGCTCTAAGTAAGGAATACTATAATATTGATGGAGACACATCCTACCAGATGCTTATCAATGCAAAACAACTTTCCGATAGAATTGACTCAGATGAATATGCAGGAATTATCCTGACATACCTTGGAGATCATGCAATACGAAATGACAGTCTTGAGAAAGCCATTATATTGTTCAAAAATGCTATCATTTATCTTGAAGATGAGAACGAAATAAATACCTTGATAAGGGTTAATTTGATACTAGGAAATATATACATACAAAGGGATAATAATCCTGAAGCCATGAGCTATTACCATCAGGCAATAGGAATTTCAGAAGAATCAGGAATTGAAAGATTCCTGCCTAATCTATTCAACAACCTGGGGATTGTCCATCTTAATATGAAAAATTATGAGCAGGCCCTTGAGCTGTATTCAAAAGCCCTGAGAATGTTTGAACGAAAAGGAGATTCTTCTAATATTGCAGGAACTACTGCTAATATAGGCTCTATTTACACTGACCTGGGTGAGTATGATATGGCAAAAACTTATTACAGCAATGCTTATAATATCTTCAAAAGGATTAATAATGAAGAAGGCGAAGCTCATGCTTTATTTAAGTTGGGTTTAGTGGAAATAATGCAGAAGCAATATGATGAAGCGATGGAACACTTAAATCAAAGTCTTGAAATACAGGAGAACCTGGATGTTACACTTGCAGGATCCAAATCAATATTTCTATCTGAAACCCTTATCAATAAGGGAATTATCTTTTTAAAAACGGGAAGAATTGATAAAGCAATTACTAATCTTCAAACAGGATTGGATCTTGCTATTGAAACGGGGCAACTTAGTCTTATCGCCCTCGCTTCACAAAATCTCAGTGATACCTACAGCCAAAAGAATCATCCGATAAAAGCTCTTAATTATTACAAGATATACAAAATATATTCCGACAGCCTTTTCAATGAAGAGAATATTCGCAGGATCACCCAGCTTGAAATGCAATATCAGTTCGATAGTAAACTAAAGGAACAGAAGCTTAACGAACTGAAACAAAAAAGACAAAATTTAATTTATATAATTATTTCAGGAGGTTTGCTATTTATCCTTATCCTGGCAATTCTCCTGCTCAGACTTGAAAAGAATAAAAAAAGAAAGGTGGAGCTGGAAAAGCAAAGCCTGAAAAGTCAACTGGATTTCAGGAATAAAGAACTTGCTACATATGTTTTGTATAACCTTAAAAAGAGCGAATTCATCCTGAATATTTCTGAAAAGCTCAAAAAAGTAAAGCTTCAGGAAACCTCACAAAATAAAAAGGTTATTGACGAGATATTGAGAGAGATGAAAAGTAGTTCCAAAAAAGATGAATGGAAAGAATTTGAGATCCGGTTCCAAAATGTTTATACAGGATTTTACAAAAAACTTTCCAGTACTTTTCCTGACCTCACTCCAAATGAATTGCGTTTATGTGCTTTCCTAAGGTTGAATATGACTACAAAAGATATTTCAGCCATAACATACCAGTCGTACAGCAGTATTGATATAGCAAGGTACAGGTTGAGAAAGAAACTGGACCTTGAGAAAGATGATAATTTGATAACCTTCCTTTCAAAATTTTAATTGATCCAAACTCAATACTTTTAGCAGTTTAGTCACTGGCATCCGGTATCAGGCATCCGGTATCAGGCATCCGGTATCAGGCATCCGGCATCAGGCATCCGGTATCAGGCATCCGGCATCCAACACCAAGCCAATCCTCATCATTTCCGCCTAAACACCTGAGTGCATACAAGTTACGCCTGTCTGTATAGATAATGTAAGCAAATCCAAATAAATTGTAGTGGCATCATACTTCCATATTCCAATATGTTAAGTTTTCTTTGTATTAATGAAAAGATAAAATGTGCAACATGAATAAGAAGCATATTGAAGAAAATGAAGGTACCATACCTGGTAAGATTGATCAGTTTATAGCTGAAAAGAAAGAGGAAATTGATGCCTTGAAAAAACTTCTTAGATCCTTCGAAGAAGGCAAATCCAATAATGAATAAATCCAAAATCAATATACTATGACAAAAAATATTACTTTACTTATTCTCTCTTTTATGCTTATCAGCAGCATTACTTTCTCGCAGACATGGAACTATGTTAACAGCACAGGAACTACCTTCATTCTCTATGGTATGAGTTTCCCTCCAGCACAAAGCAATATAGGTTATGCTTGCGGAATGCAATACACATATAACGCCGATGGTGTTATAATTAAAACAACCGATGGTGGCGACAACTGGACACAAATATGGCCAGCATCAGGAGATATTGACGGATTACAAGGAATCTGGTTTATCAACGATAATCTTGGGTTCGCAGGGGGTTGGAACAATTATTTTATTAAAACAACTGACGGTGGTGCAAGCTGGACAAATGTAAGTTGTGGTACCAATGTTTGGTATTATACTGATGTGGTCTTCTGGGATTCCAACAATGGTGTTGCATCAGCATATATGAATTCAGCTGACCAGTGCGTCTTTATAACCAGCGATGGTGGGAATACATGGACACAGGCAACTTCAGGTATTCAGGCTAATTTAATGGGTATTTGTTATGCAGACCAGAACACTCTTTTTGGTGTCAGCACCAATGCCAATGTATATAAATCTACTGATGGTGGCCATAACTGGACTGTAGCATCTAACCTTGGAGCCTTACTTTTCGGAGTTGAATTTGCGGATGCCAACTTTGGTGTTGTAGGTGGGGAAGAGAAAATATTTACAACCAATGATGGAGGCACTACATGGACCACTTTCACCACAGGCTACGAAAACTTTTATGCATGTAAGGCTTATTCCGATGGAACTGCTTACGTAGGAGGTACTGATGAAAATATTTATGGAACTACCGATTTTGGTGCTACATGGTCAATGGAACATAATGGATCTGGAACATCACATTTATACAGGATCAGGGAAACTGCCGATGGTTCACTGTTTGCCTGCGGGTCACAGGGTACTATCATTTCAAGAGAACCCATTTTAAGTGCAGACTTTGAAGCAGATGTCACTTCAGTTTGTGAAGGTAGTACTGTGAACTTTACGGATCTATCTTCTGGAGTAATTACTTCATGGGACTGGTCTTTTGAAGGAGGAACTCCTTCCACTTCAACATCTCAGAATCCAAGTGTAGTTTATAATACAGCTGGCACATATGATGTTACTCTGGAAGTTTCTGATGGAACGAATACCAATACTACTCTGAAAAGCGATTATATTACCGTTGTGGCTCCTGTAGGACAAGCATCAACTCCTGTAGGCATGGATACAGTTTGTAATGGAGATGTCACAGATTATACTACTACAGCAGTAACAGGTGCTGACACTTATCAATGGATGGTTGAACCTGCCGATGCAGGTAGTATAACAGGAACAGGAACAAGCGGAACTTTCACTGCCTCATCAAGCTGGACAGGTAGCTTCACAATAAAAGTACGTGCTCAGAATCTTTGTGGTGATGGCCCATGGTCAAATATCCTTGCATGTGAAGTGGTTGCCAGCCCGGCAGTATTCTGGCTTACAGGTGAAGGAGAATATTGCGAAGGCAGTGCGGGTGCTGAACTAATACTCGACGGTTCAGAAACAGGATTTGACTATGAACTATATATTGATGATATTGCAACAGCTATTGTGGAGCCAGGAACAGGCTCTCCAATAAACTTTGGTTTTCATACAGATGAAGGCGTTTATTCTGTATTAGGATTTACAGGATCATGCTCCCAGGAGATGTTAGGACAAATCTGGGTGCATATGGTTAATATGCCAGGACAGGCTGCTACGCCTCAAGGTCCTGAAAGCGTTTGCAACGATACTACAAGTATATATACAACTACTGGCGCTACTGAAGCATCAAATTATATCTGGACACTCAACCCTGCCAGTGCAGGAGTTCTTGCTCCAAATATGCTCGAAGCTTCTGTCGATTGGAATGATGATTTTATTGGTAGCGCTTATCTAAAAGTACAAGGTGAAAACGGATGTGGAGCCGGTGCTGTTTCTGACAGTATCGAGATTTTAGTTAATGATACCCCCGACCCAACTATTTCAGGACTAACTTTGGTTTGCGAAGATGACTTGATTGACTACCAGACAATGGATAACTTAGGGTCTAACTACTACTGGGAAGTTAACGGGGGAACAATTCAGAATGGTGCCGGCACACATCTTATCACCATACTCTGGGGCGATCCAGGAATGGGATATGTTACTGTAACAGAAGAAAACGAACATGGATGTACAACAACAACAGAACCTTACGAAGTTACTATAGATGATTGTACAGGAATTGATGAAATCACTATTAAGGATTTCAATATCTATCCCAACCCTGTAAAAAACACTCTGAATATATCAACCATCAAAAATCTGAATATTCAGGAAGTTACTATCTATAATATACTTGGAACAGAAGTGATCAAACTGGAGAATAATAGCCTAAGCACGAATCTTTCTGTTAACACTTCTGATCTGAAGAATGGATTGTATTTTATTTTAATTAAGACTTCAAATCAGATTAGTACATACAAATTTGAAAAAGTACATTAATTAATAGGATAGCTTAATTTACCTTACATACGAAAAGCCGTTTCTGAAATAGAGACGGCTTTTTTTTAACCCACCTCATTATTATATTAACTTTATAATGCTTAACAAGAAATATATTTTAAAAGAAAATTACAAATTGGTATGGTGATTAAGTTAATTTTTACAGCAATGATATTATTTTCCTGGCAGATGATTATTGGCCAGGAGGCTAATAATTTCCAGGATGAGATATTCTGGGAAATACGAAATGATAATGCCATAGTGTGGGATCTGAGCCAGGAAGAAAGGCTGCCGCATAAGGATAATATTGAAATGAGCGGAAAAAATGTCTCGGCAATAATTCACTATGAAATTGATAAAGACAAGAAGCTTAAGATTAATCGTGATATTATATTCCCGCAGCTAAGGGTCTTTGTAGACTCAGATGCCTCAAAATGGAAAAAATACAGGGCCTATCTCAGGGGAGAATATGATGATCAATTTACTCCTTCAATTGCATATAACGATCTGACTTTTATTCCGGGTCCTGTTGACTCTGTAAGAATTGACGGTATGCTTCATTTTTACCATTCCCCTTCGAAGGGATTAAAACTTACCCGGACACTCCTGCCTTCCATGAATAAAAGACTGTTTATTGAGATCTGGAATCTGCAAAATACATCTGATTCAAGTATGGTTCTTCATATTGGTCAATCTGAATTCATTGATACCCAGAAGGGTCAACTTGGTGAATATACCCGGGTTATTTACTGTCATACAGATAAAGAAGTAGAACTTGAAAGCGGTGAGATGCATGAGTTCTCCATAAATTTCAATGCACTCATAAATGATGAAGTAGAGTTAGCATCTGATTACAGAAGTATATTGCAGGGTCGGATCGACTTCCTGAATTCAATGAATGATAATCTCATAATGCAAACTCCTGACCCTGTAATAAACACCCTGTTTTACTTTTCAAAGATCAGGGCAAGTGAAAGCATTTTTGATACAGAAATGGGATTGGTTCATTCTCCGGGAGGAGGCAGGTATTATACAGGAGTCTGGGCCAATGATCAGGCAGAATACAGCGGACCGTTTTTCCCATACCTGGGATATGAAACAGGAAATATCGCAGCGCTTAATGCTTACCTTCAGTTCAAAAGAAACATCCCCGAAGGAGACGGAAATTTCTGGTCTTCATTCGAAATGGGAGGAACATTGACATGCTGTGGATCTGATCGAGGTGATGCAGCAATGATTGCATACGGAGCTAGTCAGTTCGTACTTGCCAGGGGTGATAAAAAAATTGCCGAAGAACTCTGGCCCCTTATTGAATGGTCACTAGAGTATTGCGAAAGGCAAAAGAACTCAGATGGGGTGATCACCTCTGATTCTGATGAAATGGAAGGAAGGATACCCACCGGAACTGCAAACCTCTCCACTTCATCACTATATTATGGAGCACTCCGTAATGCAGTCAATGTTGCGATTGCTTTAAAACTTGATCCTAAAATATTCAGATTATACAACCAAAGGGCAGAGAAACTCTATCATGCTATTGATGATTATTACGGGGCAAATATAGAAGGACTGGAAACTTATAAGTATTTCAAAGAGCATAGCTATCTGAGACACTGGATCTGCCTGCCACTGGTGATGGGAATCGATGAAAGAAAGGATGCTACACTGGAAGCACTCTTTACAAAACTCTGGACTAACAACGGAGTGCGAGTTGAATACAATCCGGATCTTCCTGAACCCAACCTCTTTTGGGATAGGGGAACTCTATATGCTTTCAGGGGGGCCTTTAAGGCTGGAGCAGCCAATCAGGGACTGGATAAGCTGCATGAATATTCAAAGACAAGATTATTAGGATTTCATGTTCCATATGTTGTGGAAGCCTGGCCCGAAGGCAATATGGCACATCTGTCAGCTGAAAGTGCCTTGTACTGCAGGATAATAACAGAAGGAATATTTGGAATAACGCCATTGTCATTTAATTCATTTGAATGTGCCCCAAACCTTCCGGAAGAATGGAATAAAATGAAACTGAGAAATGTAAGCTTGTTTGGGAAGGATTTTGACCTGACAGTTCAGAGAGATGGAGAGATGCTGGAGGTTGAGGTGACAACTGATGGGAAGGTATTAATAAATAAAAAGCTTAAGGAAGGTGGGAAGATAATAGTAGTGATTAAGTAGTGATTTAATTGTTTCATATGGGTAAGAAAAAAACATTATCAGAAGAGCTGAAAGACTGGACCGACTGGGATGTCGCTGCACATAAATTAGCTTGTATTTTAGGTATTGTTGATGAAGAAAAAGGTTCATTTTCATTGGATTACAAATGGATCTACTGGTGTAACAATAAAACAGGAAACACTTTATCAGACATCTTAACATCTCTTATAGAACTCGGATTCCTGGAAATTAGATCAGAGGAAGAGAGGGTGAGGTTAAATAAGAACTTTGATGTTAGTGAGGTTGTTGAGAGATAGATGCTAGATACTAGATGCTAGATGATTGTTGCAAAATACAAGTCGCAGGTTTCAGGTTGTTCTCCCGTTGGGTGTTAGGATTAATATCTACAATTTAACCCGTTTCTTCATAAACCGGCCGGCAAAGGTATATAGTAGCAGTATCACTCCAATAAAAGCAGAGATCCTGGCAATAAAATCACCATACCTGGTATAGAAAGTAAGTTTATCATTAGTGATGAGGGATTGCTTAATTACATCGGGTTCACCGTATTTTGTTTCCTGGAAAATATCTCCTCTTTGATTTACAAAACAGGATATTCCTGTGTTTGCTGACCTGGCAATGCTTCTTCTGGTTTCTATTGCCCTGAGGCTTGCAAAGGTATTATGCTGGCGATAACCAGCTGTATTTCTCCACCATCCATCATTTGTAATGATGAACATCAGATCGGCTCCGTTTAAAACAAATTCTGAATAAAAATCACCAAATATAGATTCATAGCAGATTGCAGCTCCAAATTTCAATGAATCACTTTTCCTGTAGAAAACAACTCTTTCTTTATCAGTTCCTAAACTCCCTATTGTACCTCCCAGATCCAGTGCAAGATTTTCAAGAAATTTAAAATATTTTATCAAAGGCATTACTTCAACACCTGGGGTGAGCCTGGATTTATGTGACCATTGCTCAATTCCAAATTTATCAATATAAATTGCTGTGTTAAAAGAATCATAGTATTTATCCTCATTTCTAAACTTACGTGCAGTATGCGATATCTTTTCTCCATCAAGGAAAACCCTGTCGGTTGATGCTCCAATAATATATCCCAGATCATGATAATCTCTTACAAAACTCTTAAGTGTATTCAGGCTTGGAGACCAATACAATCGTCTCTCATAAATATCCTCCTGAATTGCTGATTCAGGGCTAACTACGAAATCAGTATTTTCTTTAATAAGTGGAATAGCTAAGTCGAGGTTGCGCTTTATTACAACAGCAGGATCAAGTATGTATTGTTCTTTGTATGGATCTATATTTGGCTGAACAACAACTATACTAACCTCTTTACCTTGTTCCTTGTAGTTATGATAACTGACAAATGATAATGTGAGGGGAATAAACAATAAAAGCAATCCAATAGCTAAATACTTCCAGGAGTTAAAGATAAATCTCTTATTTGCAATTCTACTCTGTACAAACCTGTATAAGGCAATATTTACAAGTAATATCCAGAGTGTTCCACCAAATGTACCGGTAAACTCATACCATTGAATCCACTTGTTATAAGAAGCAAATCCATTACCAAGGTTCAGCCATGGCCAGTTCAGATCCCAGTTAAGGTGAATATATTCGAAGCAAATCCAGTATATTACAAATACCAATTGTGCTTGTCTTGGAAAAAAAACAAACCTCCTTGTTATATGATATAAATTCAGGATAAATGCCATGAAAAGTGCATTTATCAAAACAGCAGCACCGGCACCAAAGGGAGATGCATAAATAATCCACCAGGTGGTTAAGGCTGTCCAGATAAGAAAGCCCGGGTATGTATAAAACATGACAGAAAACAGGTGAAAATTATCCTTATTTTTCTGGATATGATCCTCGATGAAAAATAATGGAATAAATGCTACAAATAGCAATCCGGGCCATCCATTAGCCGGCCATGCAAAGGTTAGCAGTAAGCCGGATAAAATTGAAAGAAGGAGTAGATGATATTTTTTCATAATATGCAAAGATATAAGATTCAAGATACAAGTCGCAAGATACAAGGAATAAGGAAATTGAGAGGTTCAAGATTAGATGATTTCTTATTAGGTGATTTGAATCTATAAAAACTATTCCGTTTCAAAAAACTGTCTGCGATCTATAATCTATGATCTATAATCTATGATCTATTAATTAATTATTCGCAATTTTCCGAATTCACACCCTTAATTAGCTTAAACCCATCCAGGACTTCAGGATTCGAGAGTGCATCCTTATTTTTAATTTCTTCTCCCTGCAGTACTTTTTTAACTGCAATTTCAACCTTTTTGCCATTTAGTGTATAGGGTACACCTTCTGTTTCAAATATGCAAGCCGGTACATGGCGAGGACTACATTGTGACCTGAGGTTTTGTTTGATCTTTACAATAAGTTCAGGATTAAGCTCATACCCATCATTTAGTTTCACAAATAACAAAACTCTTTCATCATCCTCCCACTGTTGGCCTATCACAACAGAATCTTCAATTTCCTCCATATTCTCAACCACCCTGTAGATTTCAGAAGTTCCTATTCTAACACCAGCAGGATTTAAGGTTGCATCAGATCTTCCATACATGGTAACACCGCCGTGATCACTTAATAGAATATAATCTCCATGACGCCAGATCCTATCATAAACATCAAAGTAAGCATCATAATATTTTTGTCCGTCCTCATCATTCCAGAAATAAATTGGCATAGAAGGAAATGCTGATTTACAAACCAGCTCTCCTTGTTTTTCTCTTACAGGTTTTCCATAATCATCAAAACTATCAACATCCATTCCCAGTCCCCTACACTGGATCTCCCCTTTATATACCGGCAGCATAGGATTTCCCAGCATGAAGCAGGAAATTATATCAGTGCCTCCTGAAATAGAGGAAAGTTGAACATTCTCTTTCCACTCTCTATAAACAAATTCGAAGCTTTCATTGGATAGAGGAGAGCCAGTAGACAGGATAGCTTTTAGCTTTGGAAAGTCTGAAATTTCTTTCGGGACAACATTTGCATTTTCAAGTGAGGCAATATATTTAGCGCTGGTTCCAAAAATACTGATATCAAGTTCATCGGCCATTTTCAATAATGCACCAGGATCAGGATAGAATGGATTTCCATCGTAGCAAACCAAAGTTGCACCCACAGCGAGGCTGCTCACAAACCAGTTCCACATCATCCAGCCGCATGTTGTGAAATAGAAAATAACATCATCTTCTCCCAGGTTAGAATGCAGCATTAATTCCTTAAGATGCTGGATAAGAGTCCCTCCTGCGGAATGAACAATGCTCTTAGGTAATCCAGTAGTTCCTGAAGAATACATTATATATAGTGGATGATCGAATGGTAATTGTTCGAAAGTCATTTCCCCGTCAACATCCTTTGCAAGGTCTTCCCATAAAATAGCATTGGGAATTTCATCAGGTTTTCTGTCATCAATATATTTTATCAGAACCACTTTTTCAACTGAAGGAAGCTTGTCGAGTATACCTTTTAATTTATCCTGGGAATCAAATTTTTTTCCTTTATAAAAATAACCATCAGCAGCAAAGACCACTTTAGGTTCAATCTGGCTGAACCTGTCCAAAACACCTTTTATCCCAAAGTCAGGAGATGATGATGACCATATTGCACCAATAGAAGAGGTTGCGAGCATAGCAATTATTGCTTCAGGCATGTTTGGAATAAAACCGGCAATCCTGTCGCCCTTCTTCACACCAATTTTTTTCAATCCTTCTGCCACTTTATGAGTTTCATTGAATAGCTCTTTGTAAGAGATCCTTCTTTCAATCTCATTTTCACCTCTGAAGATTATCGCTGTTTTATCATCTCTTTTTTGCAAAAGGTTTTCTGCATAATTCAATCGTGCCCCATCAAACCATTTAGCCCCGGGCATTTTCTTATTATCATCAACAACAGATGTAAAATAATCAGAATTTTTAATATCAGCATATTCCCAAAAAGATCCCCAGAAATCAGGAATATTTTCAATACTCCAATCATATAATTCAAAATAGTCGGTATAGTTTTTATTGAACTTTTTATTTACCAATTGCATATATTCATTCATCCTGGAATTACTTGACCTATCGGAGGATGGTTTCCAGAGAACTTTGTAATCTGCTGACATTAATTTCAATCTTTTATTATTAATAAATTGTGACACCAGATCCTGGCATCCGGTATCAGGCATCTGGCATCCGGTATCAGGCATCCGGTATCCGGCATCCGGTATCCGGATTATGCTCCAATATATCTACTTATAACAAGCCTCTGAATCTCAGATGTTCCCTCACCTATTTGCAGCAATCTCTGATCCCTGAATATTCTTTCTATATCATAATCTTTCATGAGGCCATAACCACCGTGTAGCTGAACTGCTTCATCGGCAACTTGTTTAGCTATTTCTGAGCAATAGAGCTTGGCCATTGCTGCTTCTTTACCATAAGGCCTTTCACTGTCTTTAAGCCAGCATGCTTTGTAAAGGAGATTTCTCGCCAACTCAATTTTTGTTGCCATATCAGCAAGTTTAAAAGCATTAATCTGGAATTTTGAGATTGGTTTTCCAAACTGTTTTCTTTCGTTTGAATACTTTAGTGCCAGGTCGAAAGCTCCCTGAGCAGCACCTAAACCCATTGCTGCAATTGATAAGCGTCCACCATCAAGTGTTGAAAGCATAATTTTGGAACCCTGTCCGATTTCTCCAAGAATATTTTCTTTTGGGACCTTGCAATCATCAAAGTAGAGTTCCGCAGTATCGGAAGCGCGCCACATCATTTTACCATGCATGGCAACTCTTTTAAATCCAGGCGTATCTTTTTCTACCAAAATGGTTGTAAACTCTTTTTTTCCACCATTATCAGCGGTAACACATTGTACAGTGGATCCAATGGAAATATCATGGGAGCCATTAGTAATAAATATTTTTGACCCATTAATTATCCACTGATCACCTTCGATATAAGCTTTTGTTTTTGTACCTCTGGAGTCGGATCCTGCAGTAGGTTCTGTAAGTCCGAAGCCCCATAGTGCTTCACCAGTACAAAGTTGAGGAAGGTACTTTTCCTTTTGTTTCTCAGTTCCATAGGCATATAAGGGCCATATTCCTAAGGAGTTTTGAGCTGCCAGTGTTGCTGCCTGGGATCCATCAACCCTTGCAATTTCTTCAACAGCAATAATATATGAGAGCATATCAAGATCTTGTCCGCCGTATTTTTCAGGTAAATACATTCCGAACAATCCAAGTTCTCCCATTTTCCGGGTAAGATCTAATGAAAACTCTGCTTTTTCATCAAGCTCCTGAGCAACAGGCCTGATTTCACGTTCTGCAAAATCATGCACAGTATCACGGATCATGATTTGTTCTTCGTTCAAATCGAAATTCATGAATAAAATATTTTAAGTATATGATTTAGGTTTAATAATGTTCAAAAAATCTGAGGGTGATATTATTCAGATTTTAAATCACTTTGTTAACATCACCTTTATCTCGTAACGCGTAAGGCGTGACGGGAATTACTCCAGTTCAACAAGTTGTGAATTCACTTCAACCATTTCATTCAGCTTCACATGAATCTTTTTCACTACTGCATCTCTTTTCGTTGTAATATTATTCTCCATTTTCATGGCATCAATAACAACAACAATATCTCCTTTTCTGATCTCTTCACCTTCTTTGACCAATATTTTAAATATTTTCCCAGGAATTGGAGACATAATATTTTTGCTTACATCTATTGTATCGTCAGGACTATGGCTGCTAAGTTCCGTATCCAGAAGATCATTCCTTTTCATCTGGAATTCTTTACCATTTATTGCAATCTTGGTAAGATCATCATCTCCTTTAGAAATTTTAGCCTGATATGTTTTATCATTAATAGAAAAGTCAATTTCGCCTTTATCAATAAACTCTACTTTACCTTTAAGCTTTTTCCCTTCAATAACGAAATCATACTCGCTTTTGGTAGGCATTTCAAACTGAATATCATAATCATTACCATCGAAAGTCACACTCACATTATTGATATTCCTCCAGAAACCGATCATATTCCATACATCATGCTTAGTGGTACCATCCGCAGAGGTATCTATTGATTTTGTATTGAATGTATACATTAAATATGCTGCCATTGCTTCATGGCATTTAACTTCATCTTTACTGAATGATGAAGGTCTGGAAACTGTTTTATCTTTCACTGCAACTTGTGTTTTAGGGGTTTGGGATTGTTGTTTAACTTTCTCTAATTCCTCTTCAAACCTTGTCTTGGCTATTCCTGATTTATAATCTCTGTATTGTGTTTCGTGCATTGCAAATTCAAAGAGTTCTTCATCATCCGGGCCTGTTTCCCAGCCATTTTCCTTCATCTCTTTGCGGTATTTATCCAGCTCATTTGGATAAGCTTCCTGGGGAACACCGGTATAAAACTCTCTTTTTTGCTGTTTGGCCAGATCCAGTATTTCCGGGTCGACATGGCCTGGAAGGTTTCCTGCTTTTCCGAGCAGCATATTCCATACATTATCATCCATCATTGAGAATCTTTCTTCTCCTTTTGCCATTTGGAGAACATTCATGAGGGCAACATTTTTAACATATTGGCTATAAGGCGTCACCAGTGGTGGATACCCCATTAATGGCCAGATATACTCAACTTCTTCGAAGAGTTTTATAAGTAGTTCATCTTCGGTAAGTTCAGGCTTACCATCTGATTTCAGGGAGAAATTGATACTATCATGAACCCCTTTAAGGTCGGCCATCAGGCTACCCATCATTCCACCGGGAAGTCCGCTTTGTATCATCAGTGATGAAAGGAATCTGTTTTTCGGATTAATGAAATATCCCAGGAAGTCGTCCATAAATGACTGGGTTAGTGCCCTGGCTTCCATATATGCTTTCATATTGATCTCAGGAACGTCGAATCCTGCATCATCCAGCATTTCCCTGATAGTGATTACATCAGGATGCACCATTCCCCATGACAGGGGTTCCATGGCCACATCCACTATATCCACACCAGCCTTTGCAACTTCCAGCATGGAAGCCACAGAGAATCCAGGACCTGAATGGCCGTGATACTGTACAAGAATATGAGGATATTTATCTTTTATAGCTTTAACTAATCTGCCAAGCATTACAGGACGGCCAATTCCTGCCATATCTTTCAAACAGATCTCATCACATCCATACTCAACGGCTTTATCAGCTACACCCATATAGTACTCCACCGTATGTAATTTGGAGTGTGTGATGCACAGACAGGCCTGTGAGATCATTCCTGCTTTGTTAGCATATTTGATGGATAACTCAAGGTTCCTATGATCGTTCAAACCACAAAATGAACGGGCAATATTGGTTCCCTGTGCATTTTTAACTTTATACATGAGTTCACGAACATCGGCAGGAACAGGAAACATACGAATACCATTGAGTGCTCTTTCAAGCATATGCGTTTTGATACCAACGTCGTTAAACGGTTTTGTCCACTCACGAACTGCTTTGTTCGGATTTTCTCCATACAGGAGATTAACCTGTTCAAAAGCTCCTCCATTGGTTTCAACACGAGCAAAACAATCCATATCTATAATTATCGGAGCGATTTGCTTAAGCTGATCAACCCTTGGCACATACTTCCCTGAGGACTGCCACATATCGCGATAAACTAAACTAAATTTTATTGGGCGTTTCTTTGCCATAACTTTTGTCTTTTAACTTTAATCTTTTGTCTTTTAATTATTCCAATTGGGTTTACGCTTCTCCAAAAACGAAGCCATCCCTTCCTGCCCCTCCCTGGAAGCTCTAAGTTCAGCTATCAGTCTGGCAGAATAGTCAATGGAGTCTTCAAAAGAGAATTTATTATATAGGTTATATATCAGCTCTTTACATGCTTTCATTGCAGCAGGGCCGCTCGACATAAGGAACTTAACTGTAAGGCTTAATTGTTCTTCAAGAGCATCTGCTTGCAATGATTTATTCACAAGACCAAAACCTTCAGCTTCCTTTCCAAGAAACCTTCTTCCTGTGATCATAAGATCCCTGGCAGCATATTCACCTATTCTCTTGCACACATAAGGTGAAATGGTTGCAGGAGCTATTCCGAGTTTTACCTCTGCAAATGCAAATTTTGTTTCATCATCACAGTAAACAAAATCACATGCAGCTAATAGTCCGTTTGCTCCACCAATAGCAGCTCCATGTACTATTGCTATAGTTGGTTTGCCGCAAGTATAAATTACATTAAAGCATTTAGCAAGTTTAAGGCTGTCCTGATAGTTCTCTTCAAAACCAAATTCAGCAATCCCTTTCATATAGTTTAGGTCAGCACCGGCACAAAATGATTTTCCTCTTCCTCTCAGAACGACAACTCTAAGCTCATCTAATTTATTGATTTCCTGGTAACAATCTATGATCTCAGAGATCATCTCTGCATTCATAGCATTATGTTTATCAGGACGGTTCAGCCAGATGGTTCCAAGCTGGTTTTCCTGAATGAACTCTATGTTCTCAAAGCTTTTCATTTTCACTTCCATAATTACATTCTGAAAACACCAAATTTCTGTTCAGGATAAGGCTTGTTGAGCGACATAGCGATTCCCATTGCAATCACTTTACGAGTATCAACAGGATCTATGATACCATCGTCCCATAAACGTGAGGTACTATAATATGCAGAACCTTCTTTATCATATTTTTCTTCAATAGAGGTTCTCATCTTTTCAATTTCTTCAACAGGCATCTCTTTACCTTTAGCTCTGTATTGATCTTTTTTAACAGTTACCAATACATTAGCTGCCTGCATACCACCCATAACAGAGATCTTTGCATTTGGCCACATAAATAATAACCTTGGGTCGAATGCTCTTCCTGCCATACCGTAATTGCCAGCACCAAATGAGCCTCCGAAGAGGATAGTGAATTTTGGAATATCGGCATTTGCAACCGCATGAACCATTTTAGCACCATCTTTTGCAATACCTCTTCTTTCGAAATCTTTACCAACCATAAAGCCAGTAATATTCTGCAGGAATACCAAAGGAATCTTTCTGGAAGTACATAGCTCAATAAAGTGTGTACCTTTTGTTGCAGACTCTGGAAACAATACACCATTATTAGCTAAGATTCCAACAGGATAACCCCAGATGCGAGCAAATCCTGTTACAAGGCTTGGAGAATATCTTTCTTTGAATTCATGAAATTTACTCCCATCGACGATCCTTGCAATAATTTCACGGGAATCAACTGCTTTTTTGAGATCAACAGGAGCTAAACCGTATAATTCAGAAGGATCATAAGCAGGATCTTCAACCGGAGCTATATCAATAAATTGCTTTTCTTTTTGTTCAAGAGATTCAAATATATTTCTACAGATTGTGATCGCATGAGTGTCATTATCAGCAAAATGATCAGCAACACCTGATATAGAAGTATGAACATCAGCGCCTCCAAGTTCTTCGGCTGTAACCTCTTCACCTGTTGCCGCTTTAACAAGAGGAGGCCCACCAAGGAAAATTGTTCCCTGGTTTTTAACAATAATAGTTTCATCACTCATGGCTGGAACATAAGCTCCACCTGCGGTGCAAGAACCCATAACAATAGCAATTTGGGGAACTCCCATAGCAGATAAGCGGGCCTGATTATAGAAAAATCGCCCAAAGTGATTTTTGTCAGGGAATACAGTATCCTGTTCAGGAAGGAATGCACCACCGGAATCCACCATGTAAATAGTAGGAAGTTTATTTTCCATCGCTACCTCCTGAGCTCTAAGATGCTTTCTTATTGTCCACTGCATATAAGTCCCACCTTTAACAGTAGCATCATTGGCAATTATAACTGCCTCTCTCCCATGTACAACACCTATACCAGTAACAATCCCTGCAGAAGGAAATCCATTATCATACTGATCGTAAGCAGCGAGTGTAGATAATTCTAGAAATGGGGTGTTTGGGTCAATAAGCTTATAAATTCTTTCACGGGCTAACAGTTTTCCCCTTGATTTGTGCTTTTTAACTGCTTCATCTGAGCCCCCTTTAGAAACTTCTTTATGGATGTCTTTATATTGCTTCAGCATTTTTAAGAAAGCATCCTTGTTTTCCTTGAATTCTTTAGAATTTACATCAATCCTGGATTCTATTTTAAACACGTTAATGAGTTTTGGTTAATGATTAGATAATTAGGATTATTCATCCTCATGCAATTATAGGAATTTTTTTTCATTTAAGCTGTCAATTCTCAGTCATATTTAATTAAAAATGAGTATAAACAAATATTGTTGTAACAATGTAATATTTCTGCTTGGGAATTAAAAAATTATAAGTAATTTAGGAACCGAATTTTTATTAATCAAATCCTTTAAAAAAGCATAATAAAGTATGAATTACCCAAAGAAAGTAAAAATTGGAGATATCACCGTCAGAGATGGATTTCAGCATGAAGAAAAATTTATTCCTACAGATGCTAAACTATGGGTTCTGGAGCAGTCAATCCTTGCAGGATTTCGCCATATAGAAACCACAAATTTTGGTAATCCCAGAGGAATGCCTCAGTTTAAAGATGCTGATGATCTTATGAAAAAACTGCATGCAAGCAAGAAGGTAAAACACATGCTTGATGATGTTACATTAACTGCTATTACAATCAGAGAAAGATCAATTGACAGAGCCATTCAGGCAAAGCTTGATGGTTACGGTCCTGACAGGATACTTGTTATGGTGTCAACTTCAGAATCACATCAGAAAACCAATTCAGGACTTAACATTGAAGAGTACCTTAAAATGTGTGAGGAATATATCCCAAAATGTCATGATGCAGGAATCCTTGTTAATGGTACTGTAAGTACTATCTGGGGGTGTCCTATCGAAGGTCCGACAGAAATGTCGAAAGCCATTGAGTTTACTCAGAGATTTCTTGACATAGGAGCTGATGATATTGAACATGCCGATCATGATGGATCCGCATCACCTGACAGAGTTTATAAATATTTCTCCATGCTTCTCGATGCTATTCCAAAACCTGAAAAACACATCGCCCATTTCCATGTAACCAGAGGATGGGGACTTGCCAACGTGCTGGCAGCACTGCAAGCCGGAATTACCAATTATGAATCTACAATGGGAGGTCTTGGCGGACAACCTGCGAATTTCGTTGATGGTGTTCCTGTGACAGGAACCGGAAAATATTATTATAAAGACCCGGGTGCAGTAGGGCTTGTTTCCACAGAAGACATGGTAGTTATGATGGACGAAATGGGAATCGACGTGGGTGTTGATGTTGATAAGGTACTGGATGTTGGAAGAATGGTTGAGAGAATTGTTGGAAGGCAACTACGATCTGAATCGATCCGGAATGGACGGATCCCGAAGGAACTATCAGGAAGAAAATAACAAATAACAAATTACAAGCACCAAGCAAATTCCAAAGAATAAATTCAAAATCCCAAAAGTGCAAATGTTAACTTTTGAAGGTTTGTGATTTCATCATTGTGATTTGCTATTTGCTTGGAGTTTATGATTTGTAGTTTGGGATTTCTTTAACAAAAAGCCCTTAAGTTTGTAGTATAAATAAACATTCAAGATGGAACTTTATTCAATTGAAACCGGCAACTTCAAACTTGACGGAGGTGCAATGTTTGGTGTTGTGCCTAAGGTGCTGTGGAACAGGCAATATCCTGCTGACGAGAACAACCTTTGTAACTGGGCTATGAGGAGTCTGCTTATTGTTAATGGTAACAGAAAGATATTAATAGATAATGGTATTGGCAACACACTCGAAGAAAAATACCTTGACCATTTTTATCTGAATGGTGATTTTTCCCTGGAAAGTTCACTCAGCATTGCTGGATTTACTCCTGAAGAAATAACCGATGTTGTTTTAACCCATCTGCACTTTGACCATTGCGGAGGAAATGTGAAAAGAAGAGATAATGGTGAAGGTTTCGAACCTTCATTTCCAAATGCTATGTACTGGATGGGCATGGAACAATATAACAATGCACTAAATCCAAATGCAAGAGAAAAAGCATCGTATTTTAAACATATGATACTTCCTGTTAAAGACAGCGGACAATTAATTCTTGTGAATCGTGAAGGAGAAATATGTCAGGGAGTTTCTATAAAATTTTTTAATGGACATACCATCGGGCAGATGATCCCTTTCATTAATTATAACGACAGAACGATTGTTTACATGGGTGATCTTATACCAGCTACAGCTCATATACCCCTATCATGGATCATAGCTTATGATATGAGGCCGGAACAAACATTGGAAGAAAAAGAAGCATTCCTGAAAGAAGCTGCTGAAAATAACTATATACTATTCCTGGAACATGATATTTATAATGAGTGTTGTACGGTAGAGATGACGGAGAAGGGGGTTCGGGTGAAGGAAGTGTTTGGCCTGGGTGAATTATCAACTGTCAATTAGTTATGTTTCATTTGAAGTTTATTTGTTAATCTAGAACATAACAGTATACCATTGAAATTTCAACTTATTCAATAAATAAGAAATTACTAATTACTCATTGACAATTGGCAATCCTCTATCAAGCATTTCCAGTGCAAAAGCATAAGCACCCACTGATACAGCTCTACTTGTTCCTAACCTGCTAACACCGACTCCTATTTTCTTCACCGGATCATATTTTACTTTTTCCTCACTGAATGGAACTTTAATTTCAGTGCTTGTATCCTGAAGAAAATCATTCATATTATTTTCAAGGTTAAAAGCGAAAACCTCCATCCGATCAAGTTTGTCACCTTTGAGTGTAGTGTATTTCTCATTCATGGTTTTTACAATATCATCAAGGAAAAAAGAGTAGGCACCCGACAAACCACCACCAATAACGACAAGTCCATCGATTAAGCATATAGCATCTGCAATAGCTTCACCTGCTGCTCTTGCCAGCTGACGAAAGGCATATCTTGCTGCATCTTTATCCCCTTTCTGCTTCCCCATTGCTATTTGAAAAATGTCTTTGGGTTCGGGCATATATTCTTCTTTCAATATTGTAGCTTCTTCGTAAAATCTTTTTACTGCCCTGATAGTCACACTATCTTCCACACTGGTATGATGAATAAACGGATTCTTCATCCTGTTGATTTCTCCTGCTGCAGAATTATCGCCTAAAAACAACTTTCCATCACTAACAATACCACCACCAAAACCAGTACCTAAGGTCACACCCAGAAGATTATTGTATTGTTTTTCAATTCCATTATTTCTCAGTTCATGATTTACTTCAGGAAGCAATCCATTTATCGCTTCCCCAAAAGCAAATAAATCTCCATCATTATTAATAAAAACAGGGATCTGGAATTCATTTTCCAGCATTCTCTTAAGTGCAACACCTCCTCTGAAAACCGGCATATTTTGAAGATCGCCTATGATACCATTTACAAAATCAGCCGGACCTGGAAATACAAAGCTTATTGCGACAGCTTCAACATCAAGCTGATTTTTTACTTCATCAAAACCTTCAATAATTCTTTTCAGGATCTCTTCCAACTCATTTGCTCTGGCAGGCAGAATCACAGGGTCAATAATCTCTTTTCCTCCTTTAACAGCATTAAAGGCAAGGTTTGTCCCGCCAGCATCAAGAGTCATAACGATGCGTTTATCATCTATCATATCTTCATTTTTTGTCTTAATAATTAGAAATCAAGGCTTAGCGATACATATATTATTGGCTTTTTAATAATGCTTCCATCTTCAACTCCCCATGCCATATCTCCCCTGAGAAAATACCCCAGCAGCCTGGTACGCAGCCCCCAGCCAAATCCAGCAATAACAGGATCTCTTTGTTCCTGTACCTCTATATACAATGAACCACTTCTGATCTTTCGGGTAAACAATGAGTTATCTTCTGAATAAGGATCCCAGCCAGTCCATGCAGTACCAATATCTCCAAAGGTAACGGCCTGAAAATTATTCAGGAAATCAGATTTGATTGGCCTATTGAATAAATACCTGAAAACAGGAATGCGAAGTTCTGTATTAAAAAGAATGAAACTATTACCGTTTCTAATGTTTTGCTTGAACCCTCTCATATTTGTAGCAAGAGTTTGGTACGCATAATTCTGCGAATAGTCGATAGGTGTTCCTCTATCAAATTTCGGGGCCAGCCAATTATCAACACCTCCCATATAATATATGAGTTTGTTGTTTCCAAAGGAAGTACTTCCAGCAAATCTGTTAGCCCATATCAGTGTACGATGCACTCTTTTATAATTCCTGAAATCAAAACCCAGAACCACTAAATCCTGTCCTCTTTCATTAATTAACTGGTAATATTCTCCGAAGATCTTATACCTGGTACCTTTATACAGATTTAATCCCAGTGAGCGTGTATTATCAAAAACCAGCTCCCCTTTTAAACTAACCCAGTTCCTGTATTCTGTTTTTCTCTTCATATTATATTGATCCGTAGACAGAAATACTGCTGCATCGTTACGATACATCGCAGTTGTTTTAAAGGCAAGCACAGGATTAAACGGATAGCTTAAAACATAATACACTTCATGAGAATGATTACGGATTATTGAATAATACCCGATATCTTCTACGGTAACCCGATGAAATACAATCTCTTTATCCACTCTTTTTTTCATATTGCTAAAGCTAACCATATACTCATTATTGATAAGGTTAACATTAAGACGTACTCCTCCTACAATTCTATAGTCTTCGAGTAGATCAGTAAGGCCAATTTTAAACAGGGCGTTAAATCCCGGATTCAGGAAAACAGGCTGCCCTCCACCACTGAAAGGCTGGTAAGTAGAATTCAGGAAGGAAAAATCAATTTGAGTTGTGAGTTCATTCATAAAGTACTCCACTCTATAGAGCCTTTGCTTTGGCATCCTGAATTTTTCTTTTTCAATTTCAATCAAATCAGCAGTGGTTGAATCATATCCAAGTTTTATAAAGGATTGCTTATCGAAAACATATTCATCAATATTTATCTTATCTGACTTATCAATTATTATTACATCACCTTCATAAACATTATAGAATCTTTTCCTTGCTTTTTTAGGTGTTTTCTTCACTTCACCATTTTCTTCTTCCTCAAGTTCTGCCTGTTGCTTTTGTAAAACATCATCCATATATGAAGTATTGTGCAATGTTTCATGTGGGATCATATCCGGAGGAAGCATTTCTTCTGTAAATATCCTGTATCGCTGATCATAAAAAATTACATCAGCAGTTTTTCCGGCTTGAGCACTAGCATCCTGTTCTAAAATATTCCTGGAATAATTTGTTATAGCAAAACTTTTGGAAAAATACTTGTAGTGTGTAATAGTATCAACATAAGAGATCATGCTGTCGAAGGATGCCAGATAGCGATTATAAATGCCATTTTCATCACTCAGGTAGGTGATAAATCCATTTTCATAGGGCATTGGCTGGCGTTCATTGGCAAAAGGAGTGCTGGTAACTCTTCTCAGAATATCATCCTGTCTTTGATACTCATAAACCCATAGGTCATATTGTTCAGGTAGATTAACTGGAATATTCTGAGGTTTTATAATCAAAGTATCATTAGTACGGTTTGAGGAAAAAACTATTCTTTTCTCACCATCGATAAAGCGTGCCTGTATGTCATCCCAGATATCATCTGTTAGCTGCTCATGAGAACCACTACCAAGATTAAAAATGAAAATATCTGACTGGCCCTTTTGAACAGCCGACATAATTAACTTTCTTCCATCAGGAGAGTATGCAAAATCATTGATTTTTTCAAAGCTATATAAAATAATTTTGGAACTCTTTTTCTCTTCGATATTATAGAAGTAAAGGTATATTTCCCCTTTTCTTTCAACCATGTAAGCAAGGATCTTCCCTGATGGATGCCAGGCAAGAATTGGATAAGAATAATCCGTTTTCTCATCCAACCGGTAACCCATGGTTTTAATTCTCTTTCTCTTCTTTTCAATATCATCGTATATGTAAATCTTATACAATCCTATTTCATTTGTGACATAGGAGATATATCTTCCTGCAGGATCGATCTTTACCTGATAATACACCCTGTCACCTTTATATCTTTTCAGCATGGGATTTTCAGGAAGTAATTCATCAGAACCATCCTGATTATAAAAATTCTGGTAATAAGCAAACCATTCCTTTACAAGATTTTTGAAAGACAATCCTAAAACATATAGGAATCCATTTTCAACACTTCTGGTAATCCGGGTCATCTGAACAACATTAGGCACTGCTTTCTCGCCAAAATTATCAGCAATAAATTTCCAGAGTGAATGTCCTGCATATACCGCTTTATTCCCTGTAAGCTGATTAAAGTTCTTGTATTTACCATAAAGAACCAGATCTTTAACCTGGTTATCGATATCAGGATTCCAGTTATCCGACATATAAGAGATAAAACCATGTTGATACCATTGGGGAAGGTTGTATAGTGCTGTGTTTTTTATTTGCGAACCAACACTTCCGCCAAACATCATTTCATTAAAAACCACCTTTGAGATTCCAGCCCTTATTTGCTTTTCAAAATCAGTATAGGTACCATTAAAATACAGAAATATTTTTCTTCCAAGGATATATGTAATACCTCCTGTATTATAGTTCTCCTCACTCATTAATCCCAGGTTGCTCTGTTTAAGATCACTAAGATCGTTGAATACCAAAAATTGCATTTTATCATCAACGGTAGCATCCAATTGTTGTTCTATAAGGGGTATTTGCTCAGTGGCATATTTAGCAGTATAGTGGGCAAGTTCTTTACCATTTCTATAAAAGTAAACATCGAAATTATCGAAGTTATAGTAGTTCCAGAGGAACTCTCTGTATTGTACTCTGTTCTTACCAAATTTAAGCTGGGATCCATTATAAAACTGAGCGTTAATAGTAAATGATGCAATAATAAAAAGAACGGAAAGAAATAACCGCAACTTATTATCAAGGTATTTTATGAAAATACTATCCATCAATGAATTTCTGGGCTTTTTTATAAGTATTGCTAAATTAAGACAAATTTCCAAGTATATTAACGCATGCTTTGGGAAATAATGATGTGGATTTGGATGTATCTTACATTTATTACCTTTGCTCAAATAATTTTAGATTAAAAAGAAATGATAAAAATAGAAAGCTTTGTATTTAACTTCTTTCAGGTTAATACCTTTGTTTTATTTGATGAAACAAAGGAGTGTGTTATAATTGATCCTGGTTGTATTAATCCAGGCGAAAAAAAGGAGTTAATTGATTTCATCAGTAATAATGACCTTATACCTGTTAAATTATTGAATACTCATTCTCACATCGATCATATCCTGGGAGATGTTTTTATAACAGAATCATATGGCTTAAAACCTGAAATTCATAAGGGAGGACTACCGTTTATGGAGAGATTAAAGGAAAGTGCCAATGCTTTTGAAATTGTTATTGAGACTGTTCCTGAACCTGGAAAATACCTTTATGATGGAGATATTATCAAGTTTGGAAACTCCTCATTAAGAGTCCTGGAAACTCCCGGGCATGCTGATGGCAGCATTTGCTTTTATTCTAAAGAACA
>CAZDWF010000024.1:0-33767 GCA_964508895.1 uncultured Bacteroidales bacterium | reverse complement strand
GCTGGAATTATTACTACTAAATTTGTGAAAGAATAGATAAGAATTTAATTCTTCATATAAAAACCCCGGCTTTATCCAAGTCGGGGTTTTTCTTTTTTATACTTTCTTGGCTTAAATTGCTAACTTTAAGCAAATTTTTTCAAACCTTTTTGATATAGTTGATATAATAGCAAACTTATGAAATCAAAACCTAAACTTAGCTTCTTGCAAATATGGAATATGAGTTTTGGATTCCTTGGAATTCAATTTGGATTTGCCCTTCAAAATGCAAATGTTTCCAGGATTTTCCAAACCCTTGGAGGTGAAGTAGAAAATCTTTCTCTTTACTGGCTCGCTGCTCCTGTAACCGGCTTGATTATTCAACCGATCATTGGCCATTATAGTGATAAAACCTGGAACAGGCTAGGGAGAAGAAGGCCATATTTTTTGTTTGGTGCCATCCTTGCAACTATAGCATTATTTATAATGCCTAACTCCCCTGCCCTGTGGATTGCAATAGGTATGCTTTGGATCATGGATGCTTCCATTAATGTTTCAATGGAACCTTTCAGAGCATTTGTTGGTGACATGCTTCCATCACAGCAAAGAACAATGGGCTTTGCCATGCAAAGTTTTTTTATTGGAATTGGTGCCATCGTAGCATCCGTTCTGCCATGGATGATGGCTAACTGGTTTGGTATCAGCAATACTGCTCCTGAAGGAATAATCCCTCCATCCGTAAAATTCTCATTCTATATCGGAGGCATTGTGTTCTTTCTTGCGATTCTCTGGACAGTAATTTCAACAAAAGAATATTCACCTGAAGAGCTGGATAATTTTGAAAAAGCAGAACAAAAAGAAAAATTCAAGACTACTGAAAAAGATGACTCCCTCATATCGGATACGAGTAAAAATATTTCAAAATGCCATAGAAGCAGTTTGATATTACTATTACTTGGAGGTATTTTATCTGCAGTCTTTTTTAGTATGGAAGTCGATAAAGAACTACACATCTTATCCCTTGGGTTAATAGCATTTGGAGTTTTTGAATTGATTGCTGGAATACTACAAAGCAGGAAAAATACTAAAAGCGGGCTTGTGGAAATAATTAATGACCTCAATGCTATGCCTAAAACCATGAAGCAACTAGCCGTGGTTCAATTTTTCTCATGGTTTGCACTTTTTGCCATGTGGATATATACGACTCCTGCAGTAACAGAACATATCTATAATACTGTTGATCCAACCTCGGAGATATATAATGAAGGAGCCAACTGGGTAGGGATATGTTTTGGGATTTATAACGGAATGACAATATTATTTGCATTTGTATTGATATGGCTGGCAAAACTCACCAATAGAAAAATCACTCACATGATCTCACTTCTGGTTGGAGGGATTAGCTTCCTGTCGATCTATTTTATCAATGATGATATCGGACTCTTGTTTCCTTTTGTGGGAATCGGACTAGTATGGGCAAGTATACTTGCTATGCCTTATGCGATTCTAACAGGATCATTACCTGCCAGAAAAATGGGTATCTATATGGGAATATTCAATTTCTTTATCGTAATACCTCAAATAGTGGCTGCCAGCATTCTTGGCTTCTTCATAAAGAATTACTTCGATGAAAAAGCAATATATGCACTTGTGATTGGTGGAGTTTCTTTATTGCTTGCTGCTTTGCTTGTGATTTTTGTTGATGATGTGGATTATAAACGCAGCTCGTAAGGTGCGAGGTATTAAAAGGTGATTAATTATCAATTAAAACTTTATATTTCCATGGCTCCAATATAATAATATCTCCGGTCATGATCTCCACCTGACTACCTTCAAAATAATCATTATAGCTTCCATTTGCTTTTTCATCATCAAACTTAAACTCAACAGGTTTATCGCTGAAATTTAAGATTGAAAGAACCTTGTTCCCGTCCTTTTCTCGCAGGAATGAGAATATGCTTTTATCCTGCGTATTGTTTAGAATGATAAATTCCCCACCTCCCGAGCCATGTTCAAGGGCTTTGTTTGATTTTTTGAGATCAATAAGTCTTTTATAAAATTCCTGATAAGTAAGATCATCCCAAATAATAGTATCTTTCTCAAAGAACCTCAATCTTTTATCAAGTCCTGCTTCCTGTCCACTATAAATTAATGGCATTCCTTGAGATGTAAATGTAAATACAGCCAAAGCATCATATGCATTTCCCATCCTTTCAAATTCAGTTCCATTCCATGAATTCTCATCATGGTTTGATGTAAAGTGCATTCTGAATGAATTCTGTGGGAATATACTGTCGTTCTTTTTAAAATACGTTCTTAAGTTATTGGCATTGGCTTCACCATTAGCCAGCTGGTTCATGATATGATGCAATTCCCATCCATACGACATATCAAATGCTTTATCATGATGTTCAGGAACTTCGGCTTCCGCTAAGAAGAACACATCTTTAACTTTTCTCACCTCATCTGTTGCTTCATTCCAGTAATCAAGCGGAACTTCATTTGCTACATCACAACGATAACCATCAATATCCGCTTCGATGACCCAGAATTTCAATGCATCAGTCATATACTCGCGTAATTCAGGATTATCATAATCCAATGCTACAACATCAGTCCAATCGAAAGGAGAAATCATACTTCCATTCGAATTTTTCTGGTACCATTCAGGATGATCAAAAACCAATTGGTTATCCCATGCTGAGTGATTCGGCACCCAATCGAGGATAAGGTACATTCCAAGCTCATGTGCTTTATTTACAAGGTCTTTAAAATCCTGCATAGTACCAAATTCAGGATTTATACCCTTATAATCCTGAACAGAGTAATAACTACCCAGGCCGCCTTTACGCTTCTCCACTCCTATAGGATGTATCGGCATAAGCCATAAGATATCAATTCCCATATCTTTCAATCTTGGCAAATGCTCTTCAAATGCTTTCAATGTTCCTTCAGGTGTATACTGCCTGACATTAACTTCATAAATTACTGCATTTTCTGACCATTCAGGATGAACAACAGCACTCACTTTCCGGACTGCGACATCTTTCTTTATCTGATTACATGATACCATCAAAGAAGTTGATATCATAAGGGCCAGTATTATGCCAATAATTACGAGTGATGCTCCTGTCATAAATCTTATATATTTCATTATATATTTTTTTTTCAATTTATTCATTCAATAATATTTCAAAATCATAAGCTGGAATAACAAGGTTTAGTTTGTTCCCATCCTGCACAAAACTTCCTGAGAAATTATTCTTGATATTATCAGATTGCAGATATTCAGGTAATTCAAAATCAACAGCCTTGTTTTGATCTGATTTATTGAAAGCTATTACAACATATTCATCAAAATATTTCCTGGTATAAATATACACATTATCGTCCACATGTATAGTCTCAAAATCACCGTATAACAAAGCCATATTTTTATTCCTGAGATGTGCCAGCTTTTTAAGATTCTCTTTGACCTCCAGTTCATAATCAGTTAGTTTATCAAACCTCATCATTCGCCTGTTATCAGGATCTCCTGCACCAGGCATTCCAATGTCATCACCGTAATATACAACGGGCACACCCGGAATAGTCATAATAAAAGCTGTTAGCATAGAAAGTTTTTTATATCCAATTTTATTTTCAACTTTAATCTCCCTTGACCATCCTGCAGCTTTATCATCCTCGCCAAAAGCCAGGGCATCTGAAGCATAAGAGATAAAGCGAGCCAGATCATGATTTCCTGTGATATTACCCATCATATGGTGACAACCATAATAATCAAAGGTTTCCAGGATGGAGTTATTCAATCTCCTGAAGGATGTCTGATCATTTGAAAAAACATCCCTTGCATCAAAATACAGATTGAAATCAAATTGCGCATTGAGTTTTCCACTCGCCACATAACTACCAATCAATTCACGGCTTCCGAATGTTTCACCAATTTGGAAAACAGGCCTGTCTTCAGGAATAACAACATCTTGATTTACTTTCATTGTTAAAAGTCTCCAGAAAGATTCAGGAATATGCTTGGTTGCATCGTGTCTGAAACCATCTATACCATATTCGTTGATCCAAAACATGGCAGAATCGACTAATAATGCTGCCACCTCAGGGTTCTCAAGATCAAGGGATGGCAGGAATGTATCAAACCAGGTTGTAAGACGTTGCTCATCCCAGATACGAATATTTTTAGTGCCATCAGGCAGGTCAACCTCTGTAGCCCAATCAGGATTATTTTGAATAATAGGATTCTTTTCATGAACATGATTACAAACAAAATCGAGGAGAAGATTCATATCCTTCTGGTGCAGCTTATCAACAAGTTGCTGAAGGTCCTCTGATGTCCCGAATCTTTTATCAACCGTAGTGAAAGTTATTGGCCAGTATCCATGATATCCTGAGTACTTGTTATGAGGAGCAGGGTATTCAATATAGCCCTCCCATGGATTTTGAGTAATTGGAGATATCCAGATGGTATTAAATCCAAGTTCCTCGAAATATCCTGATTCCAGCTTTTCAGTGATACCTGCAATATCGCCTCCCTGATAGTTTGCTCTAAAGTGAATTTCAGGATCATCAACAGCTAAGTCATTTTCTTTATTGCCATTATTGAAACGATCAACCATAATAAAATACATGATAACACTTTGCCAGTCATCCCGGGCAAGAAGATCAACATTTTCAATCACATTTCCATATTCCAATGGAATTAAAATATCATTTGAGGGGCCATCATCATTATAGCTCCACACCCTGATAAAAGATCTTTTCATTTTTTTCGCCCCCTCCGGGATATTCACTCTGACTTTTCCATCAGCCAATATTTTAATTGGTACTGAATAATTTTGCCATAATGCAAATACTTCAATTGGTTCGTTCTTTGTTTCAACAAATATATACTTAGCTATATGCCTAGATGTGAGTAATTGCGGGAGCCTTTGAGGATCTCCGTCAATAACAGTCATTAATGAGTTAAACCCACCTATATTGTTATCGACAGAATCAGGGTTATCAGGATCGATCATTTGTTTATCATCGGCAACAATTTTATATTGATATGTTCCAGGCAAGAGGTTTAGTATAATTTTCCACTTATCCTCTTCTAAGGTCAAATTTGTATTAGAAGGGTTCCAATTATTGAAATTCGCTGAAAGCTGAACTTTTTTATACATCTTGCCATGTGGATCAAAAATAAATTCCGTATTAATCCTCCTGGGCTCAAATGCAAGTATTGAATAAGCAGAACCACCGATCCAGAATTTCAATGCCTGTATCTTGTTTAGCTCATTGTTATCAACAGGGATTATTAAAACATTATTTTCCACTTTCATACTATCCAGGCCTGAAACTGAATCTACTAAAGATGGATCAATAAAATAATCAGATAATAAAATCTCCGTTATTCCTGATTCCAGGCATATAGGGCTCGCCAGTCCGATTATCTGAGATTTTTCAGGATACTCAATATAAGTTTTATGACAGGCGGTAAAAATGCTCACAACAATAGCACAAAGCAACAATACTTTTCTCATGATTTGAAGGATTATGACATTAAGCTTTCAAGCACGAAGGTACCAATAATCTGCTTGTAATCTTCTGTTTATCGCTTGACAGTTATCAATATAATCGCTGAGGATGGCTCAATTTGAATTATCATATCCTCATTAATACTGATATGTTTATCATTAAGCACATCCGTATAAATTCCTTTTGCCATAAATGACAGATCAATACTCCTGATATCTTTATCTTTATTAAATATTACAACAACTGATTGATCATCCAGCTTGCGTTGAAAACAAAAAATGCCATCTTCAGCAATGATAGTTTTATAATCTCCTTTCCTGAACACTTCAAACTTATTTCGAATTTTCCCAAGTTTACTATATTGGTGGTAAAGGTCTAAATCAGGCTTAACAGAATCGATTACTACTTTCATACTTCCATCATACTCATATGTTTCCTGCAGGTAAGTGATTTCCTCCCAAATCATTGGTTTTCGACATCCAGGGTCTCCTGCTCCCCACATTCCTACCTCATCGCCATAATAGATCATAGGTGAACCAGGATAAGTAAACTGAAAGACAGCCATAAGCTTCTGCAGTTGATATTCTTCCTTATTGGGTTTACGGGTTTTAAATCCATTACTCTTTGCTTTTGTTTTATCAAAGAAATGTGGGATATTCCTGAAAGAAGTAACATCAGAATTTACTATACGACTGGAAAAGCGATGTGTATCATGGCTACCCATAAGGTTTTGCATCTGGTCATTTACCTCCGGAGGGAAAGCATTTCTCAGCTCACTCAATAAACTGTCAAATTCCTTTGTGGAAATACTGAGTGAATCATTGATAAAGTAATCACTAAGGATGAAAGTAAAGTTATAATTCATTGCAGCATCAAACTCATCACCTAATAAATATGGTCTCAGGACATCCGGTTTATCAATTACTTCTGCTGTTAAATATGCTTCAGGATTGATCCCCTTAACCACTTTTCTCCATTTCTTCCAGGCTTCATGACCTACTTCAAAGGCAACATCCAGTCTCCATCCATCAATGCCATCAGAGGGCTTACCATCTTTATCCGGATCCATCCATCTTTTTGTAACTGCATTGATGTACTCACGAGGGCCATCAGCAAATCCTGCTTCTGTCTCAAGTATTTCAGGCATTGTGGCAACCCCCCACCAGCCTTCATATTTGAACTCAGTATTTTTTGAAGAATCTCTGAAAGAATAAATTGTGAACCAATCTTTATAATCAGATTCTTCCTGATTCTTCAGAACATCCTGAAAAGCAAAGTGATCATAGCCAAAGTGGTTGAATACGCCATCAAATATTATTTTTATTTCTCTTTTATGAGCTTCCTGGATTAATTTCAACATCAGTGAATCTGCAGATGTCCATGGCCAGTTATCATAATCGGCATGATCTTCCCGGGCAATAATCTCCCAGTCCTTTTCAGGATCAGGGCCAAAAACAGGATCTATATGATGATGATAAGCAATATCATATTTATGATGAGATGGAGAAACAAAAACAGGATTCAAATAAATAGCCCCTACTCCCAAATCTTTTATATAGTCGAGCTTATTAATAATTCCCTGTAGGTCTCCACCATACCTTCTACGTGTAATATTATACCAGATATCTTTCCCATTTTCATTCTCATACCGTAGTATTTCGTACCAATCGGAATTCCAGGGATGCACCATCCATTCATTTATAGTATCATGTGGCCAGGCTCCAAATTGTTCCTTTAGCTTAGGATCGTTGTCAGGATCACCATTATTAAACCTGTCAGGAAAGATCTGATACCAGATAATGCCCTTCGACCATTCGGGTGTAAATGACTGTTTTTTCTTCTGGCATGATGCAATAAAAACTGCAAGTATGCATATAAACAGGACATTTAGTAAATTTATTCTTGTCATATACTTTGTATCTTGATAAGGAGTATGCTAATTTCGTAATTTTGTTGCTGATAAATACATTTTAATGAGTAAAGATATTTTAATTAATCAACTTAAAGATTCCTGGCAAATTCTATACGGTAGCAATAATCAGGAACTGCTTATTTCATTTATTGAAGAACTGGAAACAATTGCTGTAAATATCAACCTGCCTGTTCATCAGCAATCGTGGTATAAAGATGCTATAGTGTATTCACTATATGTGGATCTTTTCAATACTGATTTTAAAGGGCTTCAGGAGAAGCTCAACTACCTCAAAGAGCTTGGAGTAAGTTGCCTTTGGCTGCTTCCAATACTGGAATCTCCCATGAAAGATGCCGGGTTTGATATTAGTGATTACAAGAAAATCCGAAGAGATCTTTTAGGACAGAATATTAAGTCTGACAATGAAGCAATTCAAGCTTTCAGACATTTTCTGGATGATGCCAGAAATCATGGGATGAAAGTGATCTTTGATATAGCCATGAACCATACATCAGATCAGCACCCCTGGTTCCAGGAGGCAAGAAAGTCAGTTGAGAATCCATACCGTGATTATTACATCTGGAATGAAGATACAAACAAATACCAGGATGCCAGGTTGCTATTTAAAGGCATGTGCCCCAGCAACTGGGAAAAAGATGGAAAGTGGTATTTCTTCCACCGCTTCTTTGAATTTCAGCCCGACCTGAATTTCAAGAATCCAAAGGTGTTAATTGAAATGACATCAAACCTCTTATACTGGCTGCAGCAAGGCGTGGATGGTTTCAGAGCTGATGCTATCCCGTATTTATGGAAAGAAGAAGGTACAGATTGTGAGAACCTTCCAAACACCCATGTCATCCTGAAATTCTTCAGGGCAGCACTTGACTATGTTAGACCAAACACTTTGCTTTTAGCAGAAGCCTGTCAGAAACCACACGATATTATCAAATACCTTGAAACCGAAGATGAGTGCAATGCAGGGTATCATTTCCCTTTGATGCCTCAGATTTTCAAAGCACTTAGCAAGCAAAGCTCTGCACCAATTATCAACACTCTTAATACAAATGTCACACCTTCCATTCCTGAATCATCACAATGGTTTACTTTCCTGCGTTGTCATGATGAGTTAAGCCTTGAACTAATATATGTTAGTGAAGAAGACCGTAAATATATTCACGAAAACTACTGCCATAAACCTGAATGGGATTTCCGTGTTGGCGAAGGAGTTTCAGCTCGCTTATCAGAATTAATGAAGAAGGACGTCAATAAGATCTCCGCTGCTTTTTCTCTTATGCTTTCATTGCCTGGCACACCAGTAATATATTATGGTGATGAATTTGGCAAACTGAATGATAAGGTCTTTTACCAGGAAATGATCAAACTTAGTGGGAAAGATGATACCCGTTTCCTTGTAAGGGGACGAATCGATTGGGATCTACTGAAAAATGACATGAAAGATCCTGAAAATTTTCATTACAAGGTATTTCATCAGGTCAGCAATATGATCAAAATCAGGAAAAAGTATAAAGCTTTTGGAAGAGGGAGTATCAAGTGGTTAAGCAATAATCATGACGAATCAGTTCTCTCTTTCCTGCGAAGTTTCAAAAAGGAAAATATCCTGATAATTCAAAATATGACTGATAAAAATCAGGAATATTTAATCCCGGAGAAATTAGATCTATTATCAGACACTGATATTCTTGGAAACAAAATCAATAGGATATCAAAGAATACTCTTATAATCGAACCTTTTAATTTCCATTGGTGCTTATTATAATCTAAACTAATTATTCTATGCAAAAGTTAAATTTCGATGCCGTGATCTTCGACCTTGATGGTGTGATTACTAAAACCGCAACAGTTCACAGTACTGCATGGAAGAAAATGTTTGATGAATACCTTAAAAACAGGGAATCAAAGCATAATGAAATTTTTAAAGAATTCAGCCTGCAAGATTACCTGAGCTATGTAGATGGCAAACCAAGATATGAAGGTGTGAAATCATTCCTTGGATCAAGAGGCATTGATATTCCGTTTGGAAGTTTTGAAGATTCAACAGAACAGGAAACTATCTGCGGATTAGGTAACAGGAAAAATGATGCATTTAACGAAGTATTGGAAAAAGAAGGTGTTGAAAGTTATGAGAGCACGGTAAATCTTATGAAAGAATTAGCTTCTCATAACATCCGTATTGGAGTAGCATCTTCTTCTAAGAATTGTTTGAAAATACTGCAAAGCGCTTCACTCATCGGTATGATAGAAACAAGGGTTGATGGAGTTGTATCAGTTGAATTAGGGCTTAAAGGCAAGCCAAACCCTGACATCTTCACCAGGGCAGCGGATAATTTGGGAGTAACATACGACAGGACAGTAGTTGTTGAAGATGCTGTTTCGGGTGTTGCTGCAGGAAAAAAGGGGAATTTCGGACTTATACTTGGATTAGCCAGAGAGAACAACCATAAAGAGCTCAAGCAAAATGGTGCAGATATAGTAGTTTCTGATATTTCTGAGATCAGTCTGGATGAAATCAACGAATGGTTTGAAGATGGGTTGGTGGAAGACTCATGGAGTATCTGTTATAATGATTATGATCCTGCCAGGGAAAAATCAAGAGAATCATTACTTACAATAGGAAATGGATATTTTGGAACCCGAGGTGCTATGGAAGAGATATGTGCCGGAAATCATAACTATCCAGGAACCTACATTGCTGGTGTTTACAATCGTTTAACATCTATAGTTGGGGACAGGGAAATAGAAAATGAGGATCTTGTAAACTGTCCGAATTGGACTCACATCCGTTTTAAGATAGAAGATGATGAATGGCTCAATGTAAATAATTCTGAGATAATAAATATTCAAAGAAAATTAGATTTTCGAAATGGATTACTGTACAGGATACTAATACTTAGAGATAAGAAACAAAGGGAAACGCAGATTGAATCATACAGGCTTGCATCTATTAACAGTCCACATCTTGCAGGGATGTGGTATAGTGTAACACCATTGAATTATTCAGCTAATATTACAATTCAATCTGGTATTGATGGTAACATTATTAATGAAGGTGTTGAAAGATATAAACAACTAAATCAAAATCACCTAAAGAGTGTCAAGCAATACTTTAAAAATGGAGAACTTAATCTGATTACTGAAACTTCTCAGTCAGAAATCCAGATAAAGATCAAAGCAAAGCATCTGCTCGTTTCAGAATCTGATCCGGATTTAGTAAATGTCCATGACATCCTGGAAGAAAAACAGATATATCAGGAATTCACTTCATTTTTAAAAATGGATAAAAGCTTTGAAATAGAAAAGCTGGTAAGTATTCAAACTTCCATTGATCAGGATGGGAAAAATAAGGAGTTGACTCTGAAAGATATATACCATTTCGGAGAATTGTTGCATAAGAACATTTCAGACTGGCAAAATATCTGGAAAGAGATCGATATCAATATAGAAGGTGACAGATTGTCTCAAAAACTTTTCAGGATGCACTTGTTTCATCTTATCGTAACTGTATCTGAAAACAACATTAATATTGACGCTGGAATCCCTGCAAGGGGTTTGCATGGAGAAGCATACAGGGGGCATATTTTCTGGGATGAATTATACATACTTCCGTTTTATTTCATCCATTATCCTGAAGTAGCAAAATCCATATTATTATATCGTTACAGAAGGTTGGATAAGGCTAAAGAATATGCAATGAAATTTGGTTATGATGGAGCAATGTATCCATGGCAAAGCGGAAGCGATGGAAGGGAGGAAACCCAGGTTGTGCATCTAAACCCTTTGACAGGAGAATGGGGAGCTGATTTCAGCTCACTGCAACGACATGTATCCCTGGCAATAGCTTACAATATTATCAGCTATTTCAACATTACAAATGATAAGGACTTTATAACTTCCTGTGGCATTAAAATGCTTGTAGAAATAATCAGGATGTGGGTATCTAAGTCAATTTATAATGAAGAGTCAGACAAATATTCCATAACTGAAGTGATGGGTCCTGATGAATTTCATGAAAAATATAAAGGATCTGAAAAAGGAGGACTGGCAGATAATGCTTATACTAACATAATGCTTGCCTGGTGTATTGAAAAAACAAATGATATACTTGACATGATATCACCGGAGGATAAAGATTCTCTCTTGAGCAAATTAGATCTTAGCTCTAAAGAGATTGAAAGATTCAGTGATGTAGCAAAAAAACTCAAGCTTGTTATATCTGATGAAAGTATTATATCCCAGTTTGATGGTTATTTTGATTTAAAGGAATTAGACTGGGATGCATACCGAAATAAATATACTAATATTTACAGGATGGACAGGATTTTGAAATCAGAGAATAGATCTGCTGATGATTATAAGGTTGCCAAGCAGGCTGATACTTTGATGACTTTTTACAATCTCGATAAAGAAGAAGTTGATAAGATCCTGCATCGCCTCAACTATAAACTTCCTGAATCGTATCTTGAAAAGAATCTGGGATATTATCTGGCCAGGACATCTCACGGAAGCACCTTAAGCCGCGTTGTTCATGCACAACTTGCCAATATGATTGATGATAAAAGACTTAGCTGGGAGTTATATTCTCAGGCATTATCAAGCGATTTTATTGACCTTCAGGGAGGAACTACAGGAGAAGGGATACATACAGGAGTGATGGCAGGAACAATAATGGTTGCATTATTTTCTTATGCCGGTGTGAATCTGAAACATGACATACCCAGAATTTCACCTCAATTACCTAAGCATTGGAGAAAGTTGAGTTTCTCATTTCATTTCAGAGGCATAAAATTCTATTGTGAAGTATTCCAGGATAAAGTTAATATTAGCTTTACAGGCAAAGAAAAGACTTCTATCTTTATAAATCAGAAAGAAGTAATTCTTCATGAAGGACAGGGGAAAAAAATTATTTTATAAATCACGAACTATGCTAGGAGACGTTCTACTAATTGCTGAAAAGCACAATGAAGCAGCAGATACCATCATGGAATACATACCCATGAAAGAAGGAAATAAATTCATTATCGCCATTTCAGGTGAATCTGGATCAGGAAAAACTGAGTTGGCCCACGTTCTGGCTAAAAAGCTAAAGAATAAAGGTGTGGTTGCAAAACCACTTCATGCTGATAATTATTACCGCATTCATCCACTTGAAAGGACTGAGTGGAGGAAAACACATGGAATAAATAAGACTGTTGGACTTGGAGAGTATGATTGGGAGAAGATGAATGAAAACATTGAGGATTTCAAAAATAACCGCATATCCAATATGCCCTGTATTGATCTTGTTACCGAACAGATTGACATGCTTACTACTGATTTCAATGGCATCGACATGCTGATAGTTGACGGGCTTTATGCCATAAATAGTGATTATGCTGATTTAAGAGTATTTATTGAATTAACCTATCACGAAACAAAGAAAGCCCAATCAGCTCGTGGTAAGGAACCTCAAAATGAATACAGGATGCGGGTACTTGAAAGAGAACACCAGGTTGTTCAATCTATGAAGCCAAAGGCTGATTTGCTGGTTACTAAAGAATATATGGTTGTTAAGGCATAATAGCGCTTAGCATTTAGTTTTTAGCGTTTAGTTTCTTTTCTTGTGCCTTGTGCCTTGTGACCCGTGACTTGAATATCCTTTCCTGAAAATTAATCAGGTTTTAATATAATGGTATTGTTTTTGATCATGTCTTACTTAATATTATGTTTTTTTTAACATCATTTCAAGATATACTTATTGGCAAATACCTTAATTTCCAATAACTTTGCAAAAAATACATTCAAAATGAAAAAAGTATTCACCACCATATTATTACTTATCACTTTCGTATCTGCATCAGGTTTACTACAGGCACAACTCGTTACAACCGATCCTGCCATTCCTATCACAAATCAAGCGGTTAAAGTGATCTTTGACGCTACTCTTGGAAGTGGAGGACTTGCAGGATATACCGGAGACGTATATGCTCATACTGGTGTTATAACTGAGAATAGCGCTTCTGGGGGAGATTGGAAATATGTGATGACATCCTGGGGACAAAATACTCCGGAAACGAAACTCACCAGAATAGGAACAGATCTTTACGAGCTTGAAATAACACCAAGTATCATTGATTATTATGGAGTTCCGCTTGGCGAACAAATTTTACAAATGGCATTTGTTTTCAGAAGTGATGTTGAGGTAGGTGGAATCTGGCTTGAGGGAAAAACAGCTACAGGTGGTGATATTTTTATTGATGTTTTTGGGTCAGGATTACAGGTTCAGTTTATTGACCCCTCACAAAATCACATATGGGCTGAGGCAGGAGACAAGATTCCTATTGAAGTTATGGCGCTTAATGCAGACTCAATACTACTATATACTGACAATATCTTGATCAATAAAGTAGCAGGAAATGCTCTTATCGATACTGTTACTTCTGAATCGGCAGGCGATCATAGTATTAAAGCCATAGCAAAAGATAATATAGATATTGTAGTCGACTCATTTAATTATACCGTTCGTGAGCCTTTAATAATTGAACCTTTACCTGCTAACGTTAAGGATGGTATCAATTACATTGATGACAATACTGTTATTTTATCTCTGGTAGCTCCCGGGAAAGAATTTATTTATGTAATAGGAGACTTTAATGATTGGAATGTTACCAATGATTATCAAATGAAGATGACTCCGGATAGTATAAGATTCTGGATTGAGATAAATGGATTAAATGCCGGGCAAGAATATATATTTCAATATTTTATCGATGGATTAATAAGCGTGGCAGATCCTTATACTGATAAAACTTCAGATCCATGGAGTGATCAATATATTCCGGAAAGTGTTTATCCAGGATTGATCGATTATCCTGCAGGAAAAACAACGGGTATAGCATCCGTTTTGCAAACAGCTCAGCAACCTTATGTTTGGGAAGTAGACAATTTCATTCCTGACAACATTACCGATCTCATCATTTACGAGATGCTTATCAGGGATTTCACTACTCAACACACTTATCAATCTCTTATCGACACTCTTGGATATCTGGAGAAGTTAGGAGTAAGTGCTGTAGAATTAATGCCCGTTAATGAGTTTGAAGGCAACAGTAGCTGGGGATATAATACTTCATTCTATTTTGCTCCTGATAAATATTATGGGAATAAAAATGACCTTAAGAAATTTATAGATGAATGCCACAAGCGAGGAATAGCAGTGATAATAGATATGGTACTAAACCATTCTTATGATCAATCTCCATTGGTCCAAATGTATTTCGATGGAAACAAACCTACAGAAGACAATCCATGGTATAACAGAGAGCATAACTTTGCAAATCCTGATGCCCACTGGGGAAATGACTTAAACCATGAAAGTGAATATACCCAGGCACTTGTCGACAGCATTAACAGTTACTGGATGAACGAATATAAAGTTGATGGCTTCAGGTTTGACTTCACCAAAGGATTTGGAAATAATTTTAAAGATATGGGTGATCCATGGGGCAGCATTTATGATGCTGACCGAATTGCATTATTAAAAAGAATGGGGGATGAAATATGGGAACGCAACACAGATGCAATTATTATCCTGGAACATCTTGCCGAAAACTCAGAAGAAAAAGAATTAGCAAATTATGGTATGCTTTTGTGGGGCAATTTGAATTATAATTATTCTGAGGGCATAATGGGTTATAATAGCGGTGGTAAATCAAATTTTTCATGGATATCTTATAAAAACAGAGGTTGGAATGATCCACATGTAGTGGGATATATGGAAAGTCATGATGAGGAAAGAACAATGTATAAAAGTATATCTTTTGGAAACTCATCCGGAAGTTATAATACTCAGGATACAACAACTGCATTGCATAGGATTGAATTAGCCTCCACTTTCTTTTATACTATTCCAGGACCTAAAATGATATGGCAGTTTGGTGAATTGGGTTATGATTATTCAATAGATTACAATGGAAGATTAGGCGAAAAACCAGTCAGGTGGGATTATTTTCAGAACTGGAAACGTAAATATCTGCATGATTTGATTGGCGCATTAATTCAATTACGCATTGACAATCCAGCCTTTGAAACGAAAGATTTCACTATTAATGCCATAAGTGCTTTAAAAAGAATTAAAATTAATTCCACTGAAACCAATTTTGTAATCCTGGGTAATTTTGATGTTCAGTCAGGAGATATTGATCCTCAATTCCACCATACAGGAATATGGTATAATTACTTAACAGGAGATTCAATCACCATAACTGATATAAATAGTAACATTACCCTTGCTGCAGGAGAATATCTGATTTACAGCGATAAAAAGCTAAGCACTCCTGCTATAGGAACAGGATTAGATCAATTTATCGATGAGACAGAAATATTTGCAGATCTTTATCCAAACCCTGCACAAAATGAAGTAACTATTGAGATATTTAATAACTCTAAAGAGAATTTCGTTATTGAAGTTTTTGACATAAGTGGAAAGATGATTATTAGTGTATCAGAGAACGTATCAATAGGAAAAAACCTGATGTCACTAAATATATCTTCATTAAAATCAGGATTTTATTTTGTACGAGTCCATTCTCAAAATTCAGCTAAAACCTTAAAACTTATCGTGCAATAAAAGTCAGGTTTATCATTCTTTAGTACATTTGGTTTTCTTTACAGGATGGGTTCAAACCATCAAATGGGATGAAAATTTATGCAAGGATTGGCATGGTATTTTTAACGGCCTTTACTCTGTTTTATATTTCCTGGAGACTTTTTAGTCAAGAAGTCAGATAGATTCTTCTCCTTAAGGTAATCCATAAACTCTATTGTAAGGTCTTTTATCTTATTTTCAAAAATGCACAAACCAAAGGAACAGATCTCTTTATTTAATGGGCAATCATGTATTTCAATTTCCCCTTCAATTGTTTCGTAGATATTCAGAAGACTTATTTTTGTAGGATCAGCCTTTAAAGTGAATCCACCAGATGGCCCCCTGCTTGATGAGACATAACCCTTTTTAACCAACTGCTGAAAGACTTTAGCTACATGATGCCTCGAACTCAGTGTCATTTCAGCAATATAATTTACATTTACAGATTCTTTGGCCCTGGCATTTGCTATTAATATCATTCCGTGAATTGCTATTGAAGCAGCTTCAGTAAGTATAAATAATTTAGACATTCTCGATTTAAGTATTTAATTACTCAAATGTAGGCTTCTTTTTTATAGCATTTTAATTATGATATTGAAATTTCTATAAAAATGCATTATTTTTACTTAATAAAAATAATCTATATGAAGAAAATACTGGTTCCTATCGATTTCTCGGAAAATACCTGGAGTATATGTCAGTATGCAAGCTTTCTTGCAAAAGATGATATTTCTGAAATCCGTTTATTTCATTCTTACTTCGACCATGTGATTGTTACAGATAGTTCATTCCCAACAGGTGTTGACACAGATACCATGATTAACGAGCAGTTGCTGAGTGATATAAAGGGAAGAGCTAAAAACGATATCCTTGAATTGCAGAAAAAATTATTGGATTACCTCAAAGAAATTGGAAAAAAGAACATTAAAGTGGTTTACACTCTTGAAGGAGGGGAACCTGAATATGAGATCCTGGATGCCTGTGAAGAATATAAGCCAGACATTATTGTAATTGGCACAAGCGGGAATGGAGATAAGGGATTCCTGGAAGGAAGTGTTTCTAAACGTATCATGAACAATACAAACATCCCTGTCTTTGCTATCCCTGATCTGAAGAGCTTGCCGTTCATCGGAAATATACTTTATACCAGTGATATAAATTCAGAAGATATTCAGATCATAGAAAATATCCTGAAATTATTAAAGCCCTTTAATATCAAAATTAATTATCTGCACATCCTGATAAACACTGAATTAAGTGAAGCTGAACAAGATATTAAAACCATAAAAGATCATTTCAAAGAATTGGAAAGAGAGGGGATAATGGACTTCTACCTTAAAGAAGGAACTTATATCCAGAAAGATATAGAAGAGTTCATACATGAGAATGATATTTCTCTTATAGCTTTCATCCCTCATAAAAGGAGTATTTTTAATAGGATATTTACTCACACAGTAACTAAGAAAGACCTGCTTGAAACAAATATTCCATTGTTATCGATAAAACCAGAATTATAAATTATGAAGCTATCAATCGTAATCGTAAACTATAACGTTAAGCATTTTCTTGATCAATGTTTATCTTCGATACGTGAGGCAATAGAAGATATTAATACTGAAATAATTGTTGTTGACAATAATTCGGTTGATGGTTCTATTAAGATGGTCCAGGAGAAATATCCTGAAGTAATACTTATTGCAAACAAAGACAATAAAGGATTCTCACAGGCTAACAACCAGGCTATAAAGAGATCCAAGGGAGAATATGTTCTGCTACTTAATCCTGATACTATCGTTGAAGATGATACTTTCAGGAAAACAATAGACTTCATGGACAAAACTCCTGATGCAGGCGGATTAGGGGTTAAGATGATTGATGGAAAAGGTAATTTTCTTCCTGAATCAAAAAGAGGATTGCCTAAACCTGATGTAGCTTTTTACAAGATATTTGGTTTATCAAAGCTATTTCCAAAATCAAAAACTTTCGGGAAATATCACCTTGGATTTCTTGATAAAGATAAAATCCATTCAGTTGAAGTACTTTCCGGTGCTTTCATGTTATTAAGAAAAAGTGTATTAGATAAAATCGGTTTGCTTGACGAAAATTTCTTCATGTATGGAGAAGATATTGACCTGTCATATAGAATCATCAAAGCAGGCTATAAAAACTATTATTTCCCGGAAACCAGGATTATTCATTATAAAGGAGAGAGTACAAAAAAAAGCAGCATCAATTATGTGTTTGTATTCTATAATGCAATGGTCATCTTTGCAAAGAAACATTTTTCCAGGAAGAATGCAAGCATGTTTTCTTTCCTGATAAACATTGCAATATATCTTAGAGCATCAGGTGCTATAGTATATCGGTTTTTATCAAGGGCATTATTGCCATTAATTGACTTCATCCTCATATTTATCGGAATATTCTTTTTAAAGGAATACTGGGAGCAAAACGTGATCTTTCCTAATGGTGGGCATTATCCACTTGAATTTATAACTTTGGTTGTGCCTATATATATTCTGATCTGGTTATCCTCAGTATTTCTCAGTGGTGGATATGACAGGCCCATTCGGTTGATAAAGATATTCCAGGGTATAGCTATTGGAACGATAATAATACTTGTGGCTTATGCCTTATTAAGCGAATCATACAGATTCTCAAGGGCTATCATCCTTATGGGTGCAGCTTGGGGATTATTTATAATGATAATTTACAGGCTTCTTCTGTATATACTTAAAGTTCCGGCAGCACAGCTAAGTACAAAGAAGAACAAAAGATTTATTATTGTTGGAGAAGAAGATGAAGCAGAAAGAGTAAATGAACTATTACATAAAACAACCCTTCTTCCTTCCTTTATTGGCTTTGTTAGTCCTTCATCGAAAAGAATAAAGAATAATGTTTTTATTGGAAACCTGGATCAAATTGAAGATATTATATTTATTTATAAGATTGATGAAGTAATTTTCTGTTCAAAGAACATCCCTCATCAAAGAATTATCGATGCTATGTCTGATCTCCAGGAAGCAAATGTTGATTTTAAAATTGCTCCCCAGGATAGCCTTTCAATAATCGGCAGCAATTCAATAGACACTTCCGGTGATCTTTATACTATTGATATTAATTCAATTTCCAATAAAAGCAATGCCAGGAACAAAAGATTTATTGATATTATTTTCAGCATATTATCACTTGCCCTGCTTCCAATCCTTATATTCTTAAATAAAAATCCATTGAGATTTATTAAAAACATATTCATTGTAATGCTGGGAAACAAATCCTGGGTTGGTTATTATACAAAAGGAACAGATATTCAACATCTACCAAAAATTAAAAAAGGTATCCTAAATCCTACGGATGTTTTCGACAGAAAAGCAATCCAGCAGGAAACCATCGAATGGTTAAACATTATCTATGCGAGGGATTATCATTTCACAACCGACCTGAATATAATTTATAAGAGTTTCAGGAAAATGGGACGATAATGTGAAATAGGAAATCATAAATTACAAATTCCAAGCAAGCACAAAATTTGAAATTACAAACTCTGGCTATCCAGCTTTTGTGTTTTTAGATTTGTTTTTTGGGATTTGCCTGGAATTTGTAATTTGAGTTTTAAAATTTGATACTCCCCTAATAATATGGTAATTGAACATAATCCTCCAATGATTGTATTATATTCATAATTATATCAAATAAATATGGCAAGATTTGAAATTGTGATGCCCAAGCTTGGAGAAAGCATTATCGAAGCTACAATCACAAAATGGCTAAAAGCTGTTGATGAAGTGATTGAAGAAGATGACCCCATTGTGGAAATCGCTACTGATAAAGTTGACTCTGAGATTCCATCTCCTGTTGACGGAAAAGTTGTTGAATTGCTATACCAGGAAGGAGATGTTGTGGATGTAGGGAAAGTTATTGCTATAATAGAAACTGAAGGTGAAATATCAGAAACTCCACCAATCAATTCAGAAGCAACTAATGTTAAAGAATCTAATTTCAAAGAAGAAGTAAAACCTGCTACCCGATTTTACTCTCCTCTTGTAAAGAGTGTTGCAAAAAAAGAAAACATAACAATTAAGGAACTGGAAGGTATTTCAGGAAGTGGTAAAGACAACAGGCTTACAAAAGCAGACATCCTGGAGTATCTCAAAAACAGAAAAGGAGCAGTTTCTTCTAATACAATAAAACCCGTATCAATTGAGCAGTCAGCTGTTACAACTGAAAGTGGTGATAAAGTTATTGAAATGGGAAGGATGAGAAAGCTCATTGCTGACCATATGGTTATGTCGAAACAGGTTTCGCCGCATGTTACCTCATTTATAGATGTTGATGTCACCAATGTTGTTAACTGGAGAAATAAAGTTAAAGATGCATTCTTAAAAAGAGAAGGTGAGAAGATAACTTTCACTCCTGTTTTCATTGAGGCTGCTGCTAAAGTTCTGAAAGAATTCCCAGGAATCAATGCTTCCATTGATGGTGATAATATTATTTTAAGAAACAATATCAATATTGGAATGGCAACTGCCCTTCCTGACGGAAACCTAATAGTGCCAGTAATTAGAAATGCAGATCAAAAAAACCTGTTAGGAGTCAGTAAAGCTGTAAATGATCTTGCCACCAGAGCAAGAAAAAACAACCTGCTTCCTGATGAAATACAGGGAGGTACTTTTACCTTAACAAATTTCGGATCATTTGACAGCTTAACAGGTACACCAATTATCAATCAACCTCAGGCAGCAATCCTTGGAATAGGTGCTATACGCAAACAACCCATTGTACTGGAAACCAGGGAAGGAGATGTAATTGCAATAAGGAGCATAATGATACTGTCACTGGCTTATGATCACAGAATTGTTGATGGAGCATTAGGTGGAATGTATTTAAAGAGCCTTAAAGAAGCTATAGAGAAATTCGATCCTGATACCGTTATCTAAAAGACATATTTCATATACAATATGTAAGCCTCTATATTAATGCAATATGAAAAATAATTTGTATCTTGCGATGCGATTAACCCAACATTTAAACCTTTAATAAACTTTTAATAAGAAAAAATTCCTTTATCTGTAAATAATTAATATGTCATTAAAACTGACCCGACCATTAGTTGTATTCGACATTGAAAGTACAGGCATTAAAGTTGCTGTTGACAGAATTATAGAGATCAGTTTGATAAAACTCTTTCCTGATGAGACTCAGGATCAAAGGACTTACCTGATCAATCCAACGATTCCCATTCCTGAGGAAGCAACCATGATCCATGGCATTTCTGACGATGATATAAAAGACAAACCTACATTTGGAGATATAGGTCATGAATTACTCAATTACCTCAATAATTGTGACCTTGCAGGATACAACTCTAATAAATTTGATATTCCCCTACTCATAGAAGAATTTCTAAGAATCGACATTTCATTTGATACTAAAAATCGATTTCTTGTAGATGTTCAAAATATATTCCATAAAATGGAACCCAGAACATTAAAAGCAGCATATAAATACTACTGCGGAAAAGAGTTGATCAATGCTCACAGTGCTTCAGCTGATACACTTGCAACTTATGAGGTATTATTATCTCAGATTGAAAGATACAAGGACGTAGAATACACAGATAAAGAAGGAAATACTACTGTCCCCATAAAAAATGATGTTAAATCATTACACAATTTTTCATTTAAATCAGAATTCGTAGACCTTGTAGGTCATATTGTCTATAACAATAAAAAAGAGGAGGTCTTTAACTTCGGTAAACATAAGGGAAAAGCTGTTGAAAAGGTTTTCAGACAGGAACCTCAGTACTATGACTGGATGATGAAAGCAGATTTCCCGCTATCAACAAAAAATATAATTACAGCAATTAAACTTAGAGGATTTAATAATGGGTCAACATTATTTTAAAATATCAAACTTTTGACACTAATAAATAACAACATTTAATTACTAAACTAATAAACATTCCAGAATTATGAAGATTATATGTATAGGGAGGAATTATGCAGACCATGCTAAAGAGCTGAAAAATGAAATTCCTGAGGAACCAGTCTTTTTCCTTAAACCTGATTCAGCTTTACTAATAAACAACAGACCCTTTTACTATCCATTTATCTCTGATGATGTACAATATGAAACTGAACTTGTTATACGTATTAGTAGGGTTGGAAAGAACATTCAGGAAGAATATGCTGCTGGATATTTTGATGCTATTGGCCTGGGAATAGATTTTACTGCAAGAGATATTCAAAGGAAATGCATAAAAAAAGGACTGCCATGGGAGATGGCAAAAGGATTCGACCGTTCAGCTCCTATCAGTGAGGAATTCTTTTCAAAAGAAGAGTTTAAAAATATAAAGAATATCGACTTTTCTCTTAAGGTAAATGGTGAAGAAGTTCAGCGAGGAAACTCAAAGGACCTGATCTTTGATTTTGATCAAGTGATATCTTATGTCTCAAAATTCATGACTCTAAAAATGGGTGACCTTATATATACAGGCACTCCAGCTGGAGTTGGTAAAGTTAAAATTGGCGACCGTCTTGAAGGTTTTATCGGAGATGAGAAGATGTTTGACTTTAAAGTGAGATAGTTATTCAATTAAGAATTAATTGGGGGGTTAGAGAAAGACGATTTCTTTTATTGAATCTGTACCAACTTTTTCGTTAAGTGCATTAATAATCTTTGTCTTTGCAAATGAGAGTTCATTTTTCAAAGCAGCAGAGTCGAGGGTGACAAATAATGTCCGGTTCTTAACATAGAGGTTCCGGGTATGTTGAAAAATCATCTTTCCCACAACCTCCTGCCACGAATTTATTACTTCTATTGAATTCAGCTTTCCTTCAAGCTTGTATTGTGCTATCAATTCCTGAATTACTTCTCCTAAGGTCTGGTCGTTGGATTTTCTCATTTCCCATTTTCAATTACAGTGGATTTACCATTATCTATCAAGAATATGCGATGGTCAATATCGTTCTCGAAAAATATGCGTTCCACTCTTTGCCGGTTTGTATCAGTTATAAATACTTGCCCAAAACTATTCTCATTAACTAGCTTTATCAGCTGTTTGACTCTATCATTATCAAGCTTGTCAAAAACATCATCGAGTAGCAGTATGGGTTTGTATCCCTTGATCTTTCGTGTATATTCAAATTGTGCAAGTTTTATTGCAATCACATATGATTTCTGCTGACCCTGTGATCCGAACTTCTTCACAGGATATCCATCAATAAAGAATTCAATATCATCCTTATGTATGCCCTGGCTTGTATACCTTAACTGCCTGTCTTTATAAATTGATACAGCTAATAGTTCATCAAGGTCCCTTTCATAGAGCTGTGATTTATACTTAATCTGAACTTCTTCTTTTGCAACAGAGATAACTTCAAAATACTGTTGAAACAATGGCTTGAAATCATCAATGAATTTCTTCCTTGTTTTAAAGATAAGTTTCCCCAGATCACTTAACTTTTGATCCCAGATTTCAATTACCTCAGCATCGAAATAGTTCTTTTCTGCAAATGTCTTTAAAAGGGCATTTCTCTGATAGAGTGCTTTATTGTAATTAATTACATTGTCAAGGTATACTTTATCAAATTGTGAAATAATACTATCGAGGTATTTCCTTCTTATCTCACTTCCTTCGTTTATAAGGTCCCTGTCATAGGGTGAAATCATTACCAGCGGATACATCCCAATATGATCAGCAAGTCTCTCGTAATCTTTTTTATTCTTTTTAAACTGCTTTTTCTGATTTAATTTCTGAATACAACTGATCGCATCATTATTACTTTCATCTCTATCGAAATACCCGTGTATTGCAAAAAAATCCTGATCATGTCTTATATTTTGAAGATCAACAGAATTAAAATAACTTTTACAAAACGACAGGTAATGAATTCCATCAAGAATATTCGTTTTACCAACTCCATTATTACCCACAAAGCAATTTATCTTTGGTGAAAACTCAAGGTCAAGAGCTTCATAATTTTTAAAATTGCTAAGTATTATCCTGGTTAAAAACATTTTAAACCTTCTTTAAATAAGCAGCTACTTTCTCCAGCAACCATGGAGGTGTTGATGTTGCTCCGCTGATTCCAACGCTGGTAGCATTCTCAAACCATGATGAATTTATTTCTTCCGTATTTGATACCCAATATGAGTTTTGATTTATTTCCTGAATAATACCAAATAAATATTTACCATTGGAGCTTTTCTTTCCGCTTACAAATATTATTACATCAAACTCCTTTGAGAAATCTTTAATTTTCTCTACCCTTTTGCTTACCTGATCACAAATTGTAAAATTAGCTTGAAAATCGACATCACTTTTTTCTGTTTCTTTTTCAATCAATTTCACAACATCATCAAGTTTATCAGCATTCATAGTAGTTTGAGAAAACAAGATCACAGGCAAAGTGAAATCAATTTTTCCAATATCAGATTCTTTCTCAATTATGATTGCAGTATTATTGGCTTGTCCTGCCAACCCAATTACCTCAGGATGATCTCTTTTTCCAAAAATTACAATATTTTTATCTCCAGGTTTTTCAAATTCCTTCCTGATATTTTTCTGAAGCCTTTTTACTATTCCACAGGTATTATCATGCAATTCGATTTTATTTTGATTTGCCAGGATATAGGATTCAGGAGGTTCACCGTGGGCTCTGAATATAACACTTTCATGTTTCAGCCCTTTCAATTCATCGATAGTGACAGTCTTTAATCCTTTACTGCTTAAGCGTTTTATCTCTTCGTCATTATGAACCAGGTTGCCAAGGCAAAGCAGTTTGCCATTTTTTTCCAGGATTTTTTCGGCATTTCTTACAGCACGGATAACTCCATGACAGAAACCTGCATATTCATCTATTGTAACAAGCATGTGTGATTATTAAAACAAAGATAAGAATTATGAACCTAGTTTGCTTTAACAAAGTCGGATAAATTGGTAGTAATTGTAATAAAGTTTGGTGAACCTTCAAGATGGTATCTTGAGCGTGAATAGCTGATATGAAATTTGGAAACCCTGACTCCTATCCCCCAGGAAATACCAACTGTTGATGGTTTCTCTTTAACTCTCATTTCTTTCCTCTTCTTATAGTTATAACCTATACGAACATTAATGAATTTAGCGATCGTCATCTCACCTCCGATCACTATATGTCGCAACAATTCATCTGATGATTTCTCTATCCATGATTTAGTTTTCTCCTCGCCAGTGATCGGATCAACTCTTTCTTCAAGAGGGTCATCGTAGCGAAGGTCCCACTTATTCAAATGATTAAAAAGCACTGAAAATCTAAAAGGAAGATGCTTTAGCCCTTTTGATAATCCCAGTTGCAATTCAAATGGAATCGGTTCACTGTTGCCCTTATCGTACCTTGTAATTTGCATGCCAACATTCCTGGCAATCAGAGAAGCTACAAACTGCGATTCATCATGAATATATGATCCTGCAACATCAACTGCAATACCAAAAGAGTTGGCAACATAAAAATCTGAATAAATAAACCTCAGATTAGATCCTATTGAAAAATTAGGAGTAAGTTCCCTGCCCCATCCAATACCGAGAGCAACTTCATTGGCAGTAAATTCTCCAACATAAGTATTTGTTTCGTCATACTCCTCAAACTTTCCATAGTTCATAAACTGAACTGTGCTTGTAAAACTACCTAACTCCTTAAAAGTACGTGAGTATGTTGCGAAACCATAATTTATTCCTGAGAAATAATTTATATAACTCAAACCTAAATTATTATGAAGTTCCGGATTTATCAGTGAGGGGTTATTTACTGTTAATGTGATATCGTTATCGTCAATTGCCAGAAAATTACCTCCCATCGCAGCTACCCTTGCTGAATTGGGAAGGTTCAGGAAATCATAGGTGCCATCACCTCCGATTTGAGCGGATAAGGTATTGAGAAATAAGAAACCAATAATTTGAATTAACAGAAAAAGCCGATATTTTTTTTTCACGTAAATAAATTTAGGTTGACGAGCTTTGTTAGATTAGAAAACGCAATAGTACGTATAATATTATTTATTTTTCAATTATCATTTAATTTTCTTTACGCTTCCCGAGCCACTGATATCAGTATTTAAATCAGGATCACCTTTGTACCTGATATTTCCACTTCCATTAATATCGGCCCTGAGTTCTTCAAGAGTAAAAACAGTACAATTTCCTGATCCGGAAATATTAACATCCGCATCAGTACTTTTAAGATCCAATCCATAAAAATCACCTGATCCGTTAATATCAACACTTAAGGCTTTACATTCTCCTGCAAGTTCAATTTCACCTGATCCATTAATATCAGCACTTATCTTTTCAGCTTTAAGTTCTACCCTTATATCACCTGAACCATCAATCTCAAAATAGATCTTATCAGCTTTTATTGGCTTTTTAGCAACTATCATTCCTGAGCTATTAATTTCAAGTCCTATAATTTCCGGCATTGAAATAAAAATTGTAATTGCTTTGTGCGATGTCAAACAAAACTCTTTAAGATCTATGGAAAGCTCACCACTTTCAACATCGGTAGTGAGTAAATCCAGGATATTTTGCTGTGCTTCAATCATCATAGAATACGTAGAATCCTGTGTTAGAATCACTCTTGCAGAAATATCTAATTCTATCCTGTCAAAGCCTTTAACATCTCTTTTCTCAGCAATGAGCTCACCCTCACCATGTATGCAATCGCAAGCATACATCAGGGATAATAAAGCCAGGAATAATACTGATCTTGTTTTCATATTTATTGATTTTGATTTCCCATTCGTATCATATTAAGAGCACTACCTGCATTAAACCAGTTAATTTGATTTTCATTATAACTATGGTTCACAACTATCTCATCAACACTTCCATCCTGATGTTTTAACTCAACAAGCAGTGGCTTTCCCGGACTAAAATCCTCAAGGCCAATTACATTTACAGTATCTCCTTCCTGCACCTTATTATAGTCCTCAGCTTCAGCAAAAGTAATTGCCAGCATGCCCTGTTTTTTCAGGTTAGTCTCATGAATACGGGCAAAAGACCTAACAAGAACAACTTTTACATTCAGGAATCTCGGCTCCATAGCAGCATGCTCACGTGAGGAACCTTCACCATAGTTCTCGTCACCAACCACTACCAATCCTATGCCCTCTTTTTTATATGCTTTTGCAACTTCAGGGACAGCATTATACTCGCCTGTAAGTTCATTTTTCACACTATTGGTTTGCTCATTAAATTCATTAATAGCTCCAATCAGCATATTATTTGAGATATTCTCAAGATGTCCTCTATATCTAAGCCATGGTCCAGCCATGCTAATATGATCAGTAGTACACTTTCCTTTGGCTTTAATAAGTAATTTCATATCATTAAAGTCGCCACTATCCCATGCTAAAAAAGGAGTGAGTTTTTGTAATCTATCTGATTCAGGTTTAACAAATATTTCAATTCCACTACCATCCTCAGCTGGTTCGATATATCCATTATCGTCAACTTCAAACCCTTTAACAGGAAATTCGATACCCATCGGCTCATCAAGCATGACCTCCTCACCATTTTTATTAATGAGTTTATCTTTCATTGGATTGAATTTCAGGGATCCGGCGATAGAATAAGCCGTAACAATTTCAGGAGAGGCAACAAAACCAAAGGTGTTTGGATTTCCATCATTTCGCTTAGCAAAATTCCGGTTAAATGATGTCATAATAGAATTCTTCTCATGCTTATCTGAGTTATGACGTGCCCACTGACCAATACATGGACCGCATGCATTGGCAAGTACGACTCCACCTATTTCTTCAAAAACATCAAGATACCCATCTCTGTCTACAGTATATCTAACCAGCTCAGATCCTGGAGTAACTGTATATTCAGATGATACCTGCAGGTCTTTATCTAATGCCTGTCTGGCTATGGAAGCCGCTCTGGTTATATCTTCATATGATGAGTTTGTACAAGAGCCAATTAATCCTACTTCCATTTTTTCAGGCCATCCATTCTTATCAACCTCTTCAGCAAATCTTGATATTGGAGTAGCCAGGTCAGGAGTAAACGGTCCATTTATGTGAGGTTCAAGTTCAGAGAGGTTTATCTCAATTATTTCATCAAAGTATCTTTCAGGACTTTTATAAACTTCAGGGTCAGCATTCAGATGATTTGCGATCTTATCAGCAGCTGCGGCTATCTCCCTGCGGTCTGTGGCTTCAAGATATTCCTTCATTTTCTTATCATATCCAAATATTGAAGTTGTTGCTCCGATTTCGGCACCCATATTACAAATAGTACCTTTTCCTGTACAGGAAATATTATCAGCACCGTCTCCGAAATATTCAACAATGGCTCCTGTACCCCCTTTAACTGTGAGTATCCCGGCAACTTTTAATATTACATCTTTTGCACTGGTCCAGCCACTGAGTTTTCCTGTAAGTTTCACACCAATCAATTTAGGCCATTTTAACTCCCATGGCATTCCTGCCATAACATCCACAGCATCAGCTCCACCAACTCCAATGGCTATCATTCCCAGTCCGCCAGCATTCACTGTATGTGAATCGGTGCCTATCATCATCCCTCCCGGAAAAGCATAGTTCTCAATTATCACCTGGTGAATAATCCCTGCACCAGGTTTCCAGAAACCCACACCATACTTATTCGACACCGAAGCCAAAAAGTCATAAACCTCTTTATTGGTTTCAATTGCTCTGTTCAGATCATCCTTAGCACCGGTTTTAGCCTGAATTAAATGATCACAATGCACTGTTGATGGTACAGCAACTTTTTCTTTTCCTGCCATCATAAACTGAAGTAATGCCATTTGTGCAGTAGCATCCTGCATAGCCACCCGGTCGGGCTTGAAATTCACATACGATCTTCCTCTCCCAAACTCTTCAGTAGCTAATCCCTCATCAAGGTGTGAATAAAGTATCTTCTCTGTTAATGTTAAAGGTCTGTTTACAATCTTTCTCGCAGCTTCAATTCTTTCAGCCATATTCGAATAAACATCTTTAATCATTGTAATATCAAATGCCATTGTTTAAAATTTAAAGGTTAATAATTATTATAACTTGCTTATAATACAATCTGTTTATAGTATTTGTTTATCAGGATACTAATTTTTCAGGGGTTTCCAGTCGGAATAATGGTCACTAACAACAAAGCTCTTGGGTTCAGAGGTATAATAAGCATTGGAGTTATATGTCCAGCCCATATATTCCGAGCCTCCGGCATTCTCAGTTGTAATTAAGAACCTGTTTGAAAGATGGCCGAAGTAGTTAGCCTGATCCCTTGGTGATGCACGATCTCCCCCACTTGGGTCAACAGGTATCCAACCATAGTTTGGGATATAAACCTCCACCCATCTGTGAAATACATCATCAAAGCTGGCATCATCGCCCCTCACCACAACTGAACCAACATACCTGGCAGGCAATCCTGCGGCTCTGCACATGGATATATATACAAATGAGTATTCTGAACATGATCCATTTCCTCTCTCCAGAACTGTAGGAGCTGTATTCCAACCACCAAGCATTTCGTAATACATATTGTCAATAAGGTATTGATAAATACCTCTCGCTATCCAGTATGGATCATTTTCATCACCAACAGCTTCATTTAGCCCATTTTCTATAATTGGATTGCTTATCTGGTATTTTTCATTGTCTATCAGATACATTTCTTTTATTTCTCCGGGAATATCATCCATTGATCCAACCTTATCCGGAAAAATAAAATACCTGGTTTCATAAATCTTTGCTTTAGTTATTATTTGAGCCTGGCGCCTTTCACCAGCTTTCAGGTTCGTATAATGATAATGCACACACTTTTGATCTGAAGCATCATTTACTATATCAGTATATTCACTGGCATAACTTACACTTTCTATCACCTGGTTATCCCTGTTGACCGGAATAGCCAGGTAAAGATCCGCTGTAAGGATATTTCCCGGACCAAAATTAGAGATCTCATGGATATGGCTTACTTCAGCTAAGCGTTCATTTTTTCTAATGAAGAGGTCATCATCATCTCTTACAAGTTTATATATTTTATCTTCTTCTGTATCAGCATTCCATAAAAACATTCCATCATAAGCCATTCCCATAGAAAACTTGCCAGGAGAATCCGAAATAATAAAGACCATGCCTGTTTCAGTATCTACCATATAGATCTCATCTCTAAGCCTGTCGGAAACCCATAAATATTCACCGTCAAATGTCAGTCCTCTGGGATCTGTTGAGGGTGACCTGAAAGATTTGATGGTAGTACCATCTTCCGGGCTAAACTGAATTATCTCATCGCTTCCATTATCGGTACACCAAAGGTATTTCCCATCAAATGCCAGCCCTCTTGGGCGATTCCCCGGAGCATAAACAGTATGAAGAATATCCCCATTTTCGGGATCCAGCTTATAGATCAATCCTGTGTAGTTCTCAGAAAGGGGAAGTCCGCCTTTCACATCTGCAGCCCATAAAAATTTCCCATCCCAGCATAATCCTGTTGGCCAGTAAGCAGGCGTTGGAATACTTCTTATCACCTTTCCGTTATCAGGATTAACACAATAGATCAGCTTTGTTTGCCTGTCGGCAACCCAAAGATTCTCACCATCATAAGTTATTCCTGTAGGGAAATTGCCAGGTGCTTTAAATGAATGCAAAACATCTCCTGTATGAGCATAAACCTTGTTTTTATTGATCACACAAAGGATGGAAATAACAAGTGATACAATTAATATTAGACTCCTTTTCATAATGAAATATTTAAAAATTAATAAACAACTCATGAAAATATGAGCAGAATATAGCTGTAAGATAGTAAGAAATTTTTGAGAATTTAGTTATCTATTAAACCTCTGCCCATTTTAAGGATCTTTTTATCCTTTTTAAGTTCAGAAACGAGCTTATCGAGTATGCCATTAATGAAGATCTTGCTTTTATTTGAACTGAAATATTTTGAGATTTCAATATACTCATTCATACTAACCTTAACAGGAATAGATGGGAATTCTGTTAGTTCAACAAGAGCCATATCAATAAGTAAAATATCCATAATTGCAATGCGGTCAAGTTCCCAGTTCTTCGCTTTTTCAGCAATAATAGCCTTATTATCTTCATAGTGCAACACACTTTTCCTGAAAAGGTCGATCATAAATTTACGATCCTCCATCTCACCATCAGCAGCAACCTTAAATATATCTGGCAATGGCTGTTGTGCACTCCAGCCTTCCTGGTAAATCTTTAATGTTTTAATAAGCATCATATTAGCGAAGTAGAATACATCAAAAGCCCAGAAAACAGATTTATCATCGTAATAATTCTCAAGCATTTCACTTGAAGCTATAACTTTTTTGACAATTTTTATCAGGACAGTCTTATCATTCTCATATGAACTTTCATCTTCATTCATATAATTTTTGTAAGCTTTTTCCTCTTTTACACTCATATAAAGCTTACGTATCATATCCTTTTCATCGGCCCAGTTAATCTTCAACTTATCATGATACTTCCTGTATTCACTGTTATCCTTCAATTGAAGAATAAGCATATTATCAATAAAACGGGTATTGGGTTTTAGATCCTCTTCGGTTGGAATATATTTCTTTTTATTCTCCTCCAAACGATTTTGTGCAAAATCAACAATTTCAATCAGAAGTGATATCTGGGAAATGTAAAGCTCAAATAGCTTATCAATACTTTTAAGTAGTTGCTTTTCTCCACTGGCAATATCTTTATTCCCAGATTGAATGAATGAGTATAGCGATTGTAGTACCTTGGTACGAAGATGCCTTCTGCTAAGCATGAAAATGAACAGATTAAAAATTATTTCTTGAACAAAAGTAAAGTTATTTTATTTATATCTACTAAAGAAACCAGATTAAATTTTTATTAATAAATCCCCTTTATGTGTATACCATTTTCTTATCACGGTATTTATTTGATAATTAATTCTATATCAATCAAGCACTATTGTAAATTGGGATCATCTTTTGTATAAAAAAGTTGTGAGATTAATAAAAATCCCACAACTAACATATCGTACCAATAATCCATATTAGTGTAATAGATAAAAATACGATATCAAAGATCAAAATCCCAGACTAAATAAGGCTTCGGTACCAATTGATCAGTAATCGGTAAACATTGATTAATGATAGCGCTTTTTGTAACTTCGTAATATATTATTATGCAGGATCCAAAAAAAATATTACTGAAATACTGGGGGCATCCAACTTTTCGTCCGCTTCAGGAAGACATAATTCTTTCTGTCATGGCAGGGAAAGATACACTTGCTCTCCTTCCCACTGGTGGTGGTAAAAGTATTTGTTTCCAGATCCCTGCACTCGCAAGTAAAGGGGTATGTATAGTTATCACACCTTTAATTGCATTAATGAAAGATCAGGTTGAAAACCTCAAAAAGAAAAATATTCCGGCTGCAGCCATTTATTCCGGGATGCATTCCAATGAAATTGATATGGTTCTTGATAATGCCATCTATGGGAACCTGAAGTTCCTATATGTTTCTCCTGAAAGGCTGGAGACTGATCTTTTCAAAGCAAGATTAATGCAGATGCAGGTCAACATCCTGGCAGTAGATGAAGCACATTGCATATCACAATGGGGTTATGATTTCAGGCCTCCTTACCTCAGGATTGCTGATATACGGGAAATAATAAAGGATACACCAGTTATTGCACTAACAGCTACTGCAACTCCAGATGTAGTTAAAGACATCCAGGAAAAGTTAAAATTTCCTGAAGAAAATGCCTTTAAAAAAAGCTTTGAAAGAAAAAACCTTGCATACTGGGTAATAAAAAGTGAAGATAAATATGGAAATATCTTAAGATTATTGCAAAAGATACAGGGTTGCGGTATTATTTATGTGCGAAATCGCAGGAAAACAAGAGAAGTAGCAGAATTCCTGAAAAAAAACAAAATCTCTGCTGACTATTATCATGCAGGACTTGATACAAGATCAAGGGATAAGAAGCAAAATGACTGGGTAAGGGAAAAAACCAGGATAATGATTTCCACTAATGCATTTGGAATGGGAATCGATAAACCCAATGTAAGAATAGTGATTCATATTGATATTCCTGATAACCTTGAAGCTTATTTTCAGGAAGCAGGAAGAGCAGGCCGTGATGAAAAAGACTCTTTTGCATTTTTAGTTTATGATGAATCTGATATCATTAATGCAAGGAAAAATTTACAAAGTTCTTATCCTCCTGTGGAAACTATAAAGGCAATTTATAAATCTATGGGTAACTATTTTCAGCTTGCTGAAGGTAGTGGAAAAGATATAACTTTCGATTTCGATTTGAAGGAATTCTCAGAGATTTATCGTTTCCCGCCATTGATAGTTTACAATAGTTTAAAATTCCTGGAAAAAGAAGGATATATAACCCATAATGAAGCATTGCAAAGATCATCTACATTATTTTTCCTGTTCAACAATGAAGACCTGTATAGGTTCCAGGTTGAGACACCCCAGTTCGATAAATTCATAAAACTACTGCTTCGTTTGTATTCAGGATTATTCAGCCAGTTTACTCCTATCAATGAGAATGAAATTGCAAGAGGTGGCAATATCAGCACTGAGCAGGTGAAAAAGTACCTGAACTATCTTCATCAGCAAGGAGTTGCAGATTATGTTCCTGTTAAAACAAAACCCCAGCTGACATAGATTAAAGAAAGGTTGGATGTTAAAAATGTAATTAT
>CAZDWF010000023.1:15708-34334 GCA_964508895.1 uncultured Bacteroidales bacterium | reverse complement strand
GCAGCAAAGCTTGCTGATTTCCATCCTGGATCAGAAATAGTTGTTTGTTTGCCAGGAGACACATCAGATACAAGCAGTTCTGTTTTTCAAATGAAACGCGAAATCGAAGATAGAGAAATTGACCCTTTCAGGATACATCTATCCGGTGAAGGCACCAATACAAGGTACCAGGCTTTAGACCTGGCAAACAAATATCCTTTTTTAAAAGACCGAAATGTTATCCTTATCACATCACCTGAGCATATGTACAGGTCAGTAATGACTTTCAGAAAGGCCGGGTTTCTTCATATTGGTGGCATTCCAGCATTTGAAAGAGCCATTGAGTCGAACATATTATTCGATGATGATAAGCTGGGTGGGAATAAAAGAGTTCCAGGAGTTGGTGGAAGCGTACAACTAAGATATCAGTTCTGGAATCATATAAAATATGAAATAATGATTATGCGTGAGTTTTTAGCTATAAGCTATTATAAACTTAAGGGGTGGGCTTAAACTAATTCAATTCTTTTTGTCTGTGGCTATTCACAAGTGGATAATCAGTTATATTATAACTTAACATTATCATCTCCAATTTTATTAGTAAATTTGAGAAAAGATGAAAAATAGACTATGATTAAATTTTACGCAACTTTATTAATATCTGTTTTCTTGTCCGTTAGCGTTTTTTCCCAGGATGAAAAAATTCCAGAAGATTTTTGCATCTCAAACAATGAATACCGCCTGTTCAATTTAATAGACTCACTGCGGTCAGAGAACGAGCTTCCTGAATTACAACTTTCAATTTCTTTATCATTTGTTGCAAAAACTCACGTGAAAGATCTTAATGACAATAATCCTGATACCAGTATTTGCAATATGAATAGCTGGTCTGATAAAGGAAACTGGACAGCATGCTGCCATAACAAATACCTTCCTGACCCGGAATGCATTGTTGAAAAGCCATCAGAACTTACAAACTACACTGGAGAAGGACATGAACTTGCTTACTGGGAATTCGGGAATGCCAGTGCAGATAGCGTTTTCAGACTCTGGAACGAACTGGACCAAACCAGGAACTTTCTTTTAAACCAGGAGAAATGGAATTCATATAAATGGAAAGCAATTGGAATAGGCATTTACAATGGTTATGCAAGCGTTTGGCTGGGAGAAGCCATTGATAAGAGTGGGAATCCTTTAATATGTGACAATAACGGAAAGCTCACCAAAGAAACAGCTAAAACAATGAATGGCATAGCTGTGATAGATAGCAAGCAAAACAGGTTTTACCTGATCTTTGGTAGCTATTCAACTTTAACCGATACCCAAAAAGAAGCAGGCAAATACATTAAAAAGGGCTTTCCTAACGTAAAAATTGTCAAAGGAAAGAATAATAATTACAGGATATCTATCAATGACTTTCCAAGCCTGATCGATGCTAAAAACGGGAAATCAACACTTGGTGAGAAATATAAGAGTGTATGGATACTGCATTATTAATTAACTTAAGCTATTGGTTTTGCAATTCCGTAAGGGCTCATAATTTATAATTCAAAAAACAATCTTCATTCTTTTTTGTTAGTCTTTTATCAAAATCTTACCTTTGAAGCATTCTAAAATTATTATTACCCATGAGCGTATTAGTTAACAAGCATTCAAGAATTGTAGTACAGGGTTTTACAGGAAAAGAAGGAACTTTCCATGCAGAACAAATGATTGATTATGGCAGCAATGTTATAGGTGGCGTTACTCCGGGAAAAGGAGGCATGGTTCACCTCGACAGGCCTGTTTTTAACACAGTGAAAGATGCTGTAACTAATGCAGGAGCTGATGTTTCGGTAATTTTCGTCCCGCCTCCATTTGCAGCTGATGCCATCATGGAAGCAGCAGAGGCAGGCATAAAAGTAATAGTATGTATTACAGAAGGCATTCCTACTGAAGATATGATCAAAGTAAAATCTTACCTTTCAGATAAAGACTGCAGGATGATCGGTCCGAATTGCCCGGGCATAATAACTCCCGGAGAAGCCAAGGTTGGAATCATGCCAGGATTCATCCATAAATCAGGAAGTATTGGCATTGTTTCCCGCTCAGGGACATTGACTTATGAAGCCGTGCAACAACTATCACAGATTGGCTTAGGTCAATCAACAGCAATCGGAATTGGTGGTGACCCTATACTGGGAACTACAACGCTTGACGCATTAAAGCTATTTATGGGTGATCCGGATACTAAAGGTATTGTGATGATAGGAGAAATTGGAGGAAACATGGAGGCCCAGGCAGCGGAATGGTATAAAAAGAACGGCACAAAACCAGTAGTAAGTTTTATCGCTGGTGCAACAGCCCCCAAAGGAAGAAAAATGGGACATGCAGGCGCTATCATAGGAGGTAAAGCAGATACAGCCCAGGCTAAGAAAAAGATCCTCAGAGCATGCGGAATTCATGTCGTTGATACACCTGCAGATATTGGTCGCAAAATGAAAGAGGTCCTTTCATGAATTCAGAATATCGAAAAAAGAATTAAGAACTCAGAAATAAGGTGAAGCCAATGGCTTCTGAATCACCTGTGCGAGATTATTGCTCAGATAAACTTTATACCAGATACCAGATACCGGATACCAGATGCTAAAAGCAAAATCTAAAATCTATGATCTAAGATCTAAAATCTATGATCTAAGATCTAAAATCTAATATCGTATATTTGTAACATGAAAGCTTCTTACATCACCAATGATGACACAATTTGTGCACTGGCTACTGCCCCGGGCAGCGCTGCAATTGCATTGATCAGGATATCAGGAAGCAAATCAACTGAAATCATCAGGGATATTTTTGTTCCTGCAAATAAGGATTTTTCAGGATTCGAAGCATTTCATCTGTATTTCGGAAAAATCATTAATAATAAAAAGATCATTGATGAAGTAATTTGCAGCTATTTCAAAGCACCAAACTCCTATACGGGAGAGGATATCATAGAGATATCCTGTCATGGCTCTGAATATATACAGGAAAAGATCATACAGTTGCTGATCACTAAAGGAGCACGGCTTGCCAAAGCTGGTGAATTCACACTCAGGGCATTCCTGAATGGAAAACTTGATTTATCCCAGGCCGAAGCTGTTGCTGACCTTATCTCATCAAATTCAGACGCCTCTCATGATATGGCCATAAAACAAATGCGTGGCGGGTATTCTGATAGGATCAGGGATCTCAGAAAGCAACTTCTCGATTTCGCCTCATTAATAGAACTTGAATTGGATTTTAGTGAAGAAGATGTTGAATTTGCTGATCGTAAAAAACTCAATGAATTACTCTGTAAGCTTAATCAGGAAATCTCTGTCCTCATTAATTCATTCGAACAGGGAAATGTATTAAAGAAAGGTATCCCTGTAGCTATAACAGGTAAACCAAATGTGGGAAAATCTACATTGCTTAATACGATCCTCAATGATGAAAAAGCTATAGTCTCTGATATTCCAGGAACAACACGGGATGCGATTGAAGATACAATCCTTATCAATGGATTTGCTTTTCGGTTTATTGATACCGCAGGATTGAGAGATTCTCAGGATACCATAGAAAGCATGGGAATAGACAAAGCTTACCAGAATGTTCAAAGAGCAAGCATCATACTGTATGTCTTTGACCTGTCAGAAGATTCATGTGAGCAGGTAATTCAGGATGTGGATGAATTAATATCAAGACTAATCCCTGAAGACAATGATTTTGTTCCTGAAATAATACTTATCGCCAATAAAACAGATAAACTCTCAAAGTTTCCAAAGAAATTTGACAAGCTTGTTGATCACGACTGTATATTCATTTCAGCAAAAAGAAAAGAAAACATATCCCTTATCACCGACCGGCTGACAAAATCTGTTAAAGAAAAACCTGTTAGCAATATAATAATAAGCAATATCCGCCACTTTGAAGCACTTTCCAAAGCATTGGAATCAATCAACAGCATCATCAAAGGATTTGATGACGACCTTCCTACCGATCTCATTACTATTGATATACGCAGGGCGTTAGATCAATTAGCTGAGATCACAGGAGAGATCACTAATGACGAGATACTACATAATATATTTGAGAATTTCTGTATCGGAAAGTGATAAAATCCACACAAACAAACGCAAACCCATACCAAACCTACATAAGACACTCTTTTTGTGCTTATTAAATTTCTTAAAATTCTTTTTTATTTAGCGTTTTTTCTCATTTATATTTTGTATTTTTGTATCTCACTTGAAGATCATGATGGAAGAATTCAAAATATACAAATTTACGGGGTATATTATGGCACTTATTTCATCATTTGTATACTTATAGTAAATAAACGACGCTGTATGTCAAGTAATATTGAAGTAAAAAGAGTTTGTATGCACTGCAATAATGCGTTTATTGCCAAAACGACGGTAACGAAATATTGCAGCCATAACTGTTCCAGAGCAGCCTGGAAGAAAAGGGCACGTGCAAAAAAGGTTGAGGAAAGCAACATAGCAACCTTTAACGTGTTAACGAAAGATATACAGGAATTAAATGCGAAGGAGATTCTTACGGTAAAGGACGTTGCAACCATTCTGCAAATATCAAGGCGAACTGCATACAGATTGATAAAAGATAAGGTAATTCCAAGTACAAAGATTTCTGCCAGGGTTACACTAATTCAACGTAAAGAGATTGATAAGTTATTTGTGCAGGGACCTCCACCCCACCCTCATAAGGATGAAACAAAAATCAAATTTGAAGATTGTTATACAATTTCTGAGGTTGAGAAGAAATTTGGAATTTCAAGCAAGGCATTGGCAGATCTTATTAAAAGAGAAGCCATTATCAAAATAAGAGATGGCAAATATGTTTACGTTCCTAAGGATCGTATTGATAATTGTCTTAAAAAAAATGAGTAAACTATGAAGACAGTAACTCTAAGAAAAAAGGCGATCACAAAGAATCGCCAAACGTTGTATCTGGATTATTATCCAGGATTTATAAACCCAATAACAAAAAAAATATCAAGGCGTGAATCGTTGGGCCTATTCATATACTCTGATCTTGAACAGAAGGATGTGAAATATACTGGTGAAGATGGTGTTATTCGCAGGAAAATTGAACTAGTGCTCAATAAGAATGGTTCGCCAAAAAAAAGAAAACTAACCCCATTTGAGAAAATTCACAATGAAAACATTCTTAAAATCGCATCTAAAGCTCAAATGGAAAGACAAATTGAAATTCTTACAGATAAATTCAAATTTCCAAACCAGCTAAAACAGAATAATGATTTCATTGAATTTTATGAAGAATTGGTAAACAAAAAGGAAAAGCAAAACACGAAAGGGAACTGGGCCAGCTCACTGAAGTATCTTATAGAATTCACAGGAGGTAGTATTGCCTTTAAAGATATTTCAGTTCAATTTTGTAATGAGTACCGACAATTCCTGCTCACAACAAACTCCCTCGTAAGACCTAAACAAAAACTGGCAAATAATACTGCAAGCTCATACTTTGTCAAGTTTCAAAGTGCTATTAAGCAAGCACATTTGGAGGGCTACCTGAGTGAGAATCTTAATCAGCACATAACTTCGATTCCTGTATTCTCAACGCATAAAGATTATCTAACAATAGAGGAACTTCAAACGCTTGTCAAAACGTCTTTTAAGTTGACAGGTATCAAGAGGGGTTTGATTTTCGCGGCCTTGACCGGGCTTCGATATAGTGACATTGAAAAGATGATGTGGGGAGAGATACGCAAAAATGGTTCGGGTTATTCCTATGAATTTATCAGCAAAAAGAAAAGTACGCCAGAGTATATTCCGATAAGTGAGTTGGCGGCATCCTTAATGGGGAAACCACAGGATGATGATGTAAAAGTGTTCAGTGGATTGATATACTCTGCATACGTCAATAAGCAGATCCAGGAATGGGTAACCAATGCAAACATTGATAAAAAGATAGGGTGGCATAATTTTCGTCACTCGTTCAGCTACAACCTCCACGAATTAGGAGTGGATGAATACACCCGATCTCAACTGCTAACACATGGCAGAAATGGTACTCCTTTTCGTCAAACAGCAAATTACACACAGGTTAGCGAAAGAAAACTAAGGGAAGCTGTTAATAAACTCAAACTTGATTTAAGTAAAGTCAACACTTAATAAAAACTTTTGGTCAAATTAATAAACCAGTCAGAGCTACCACTATTAAAGTTAAATTGCTCTGACTGGTTTTCTTTTTTATGAGACTTCTGTAAATTGCATTCAATAGCAATACAGTATTAATTTAATCTGTACTTAGCATCTTCTTCATAAATGCTTTGGGAGTGAATGCTTTCCAGATACATTTCAATATCCTTCTGTGTTAACAAATATGGTCCCCCATCTGGTGAACCTGAAACTCCAATTTCTTTATTTCTAATCTTTTTTCTGAGGGTTTCTGGTTTCATTTTCAGAATTTCAGCAGCTTCTTTTACAGTATATACCTTAAATTCTGGTCTATCTAACTGCATTAATTTTAATTCCTTAATATCCTCTTCTATTTTTTTTGTTTGTTCAACTAGTTCAAGGAGCATTTTAGGAAGATCCACAAATTTTAACTCATTAACATAATTTTCTACCATTTTAGTTTTAATATTTTTTTGCTGCAATTGCTGCAAAAAATGACTAATAGTAACCCTGTGGTTTTCTTAATTCGAATTGGAAGAGGTCGTTCCTAACCACAACTGAGGTCATTATTGTCCAGCAATTGAGAACCTCTAATATATTATACTGAAAAAAAGGAAAAAGTTTTAGAGAAAATAAGTATTTCTAATTTTTTTTTTGATTTCATTCACCATAAGTACTTTTAGTTTATTTAGTTTCATTAAATTGCCATAATTCTCTGTAAAATATATGTGAAAAATAAAAACCATTTCTAAAAGGCAGTAATCGAATTTATTAGAGTATTGAAGTCAAATATCCACCTCATCTGCTGTACAGAAAAACCAAACTAATTCAAATGGAAAACCTAGTATACTCCTCCGCAGTTTTAACACTTTCGCAAACAACTGAGTTTGCAAGATGCAAAGCAATTGATACAATAATTCTTCATTTGATTGTCAGTAAAGACTTAAAGAATTTTACTATTCGTGAATTATATGAATCTATTAATTCCGAATTTCCTATCCGGATTGAAGAAATTACTAAATCACTTAAAAGATCAGAAGAAAATTGCTACATAGAAATATCATCTGGTTCAAAACATAATATCAATGATGCACGGTTTGATATATCCCAAATTTTGGTTAACAAAATTGAAGAACAAAAAGTAATGATTGATAGCTTCCTTTCAGATTCTGTTGATGAATTATTTTTTGACTATGTAAATGAAGATAATAGAACAATTATAGAAAATCTTTTATTAGATACTGTTTCTTCACTGATGTCAAGATATGGCTATGCTTATGCTGGTCAACTAGCTGGAATCGGTGATGCAACAGCGTTTGTTCCAGCAAAAGAACTACAAGCTATATGCGACGATACTATCAAGAAATATGATGTTTCCATTCCTCCTACTGATCTTGCAGATTCAATTAGTGCTCTCTTTGACAGAAGAGATCCTTGTTTAAATAATTTAGCATTTAGTATTTGTAACAAATATTATCAATCTAGATTACTTGGTCTTGATTTACCAATTGATTTTCTTTCCCAAAATATTTACAAGGGATCAGTGATATATTTGGACACGAATTTCATTATGACTATTGCATTCTCAAAATCAAAAAGGCATAATGAATTTCGAGAAATTCTTAAAAACTCTGACAAACTTGAAATACAGTTTGCAGCCACAGAATTAACTATCGCAGAGATCCATGCTCGTGTTCAGGATTATATGGAAGATTTGGATTTGGGTGAAGAGATAATTCCAGAAGAACTACTTCATGAGGTTAGAGAAAACATCATTCAAACAAGCCATAATAAGGCAAAGAAAGAATCAACAGATGTTAAAGATTCTGAAAATGCAAAAAGATTATCCGAAATGGGAGTTATGTTTATTGAATACCAAAATGGAGATGATTTATTTGATAAAGCAGAATTGGATGAAATAACAAAAGAAATTGAGGAATATGATAGAAAATACAGAAAACTTTACCCTGCAAAAGATGAACGAGCCCTATTTCATGACGCATATCACTATTTCCTGGTAAACAATAATCGAAAAGATGGGGATGAAACATCTGCTTGGTTTTTAACAATGGATCATTCTATTATTGAACATGGTGCATACAGAAGAGAAGAAGGTGCTCCTCCATATTCGATACGTCTTTTATCAATATTGCAAACTATTTCTCCTTTCATTGAAAGTCAGGCATTAAAAGGGGAATTTGCAGACTTGTTCAGTGAATTAATCGCAAAGGATCTTTTACCACAAGAACAGTTATTTAGCTATGAAGATTTAAAACTGTTAATTGGATTCGATATAAAGGCAAAAGAGATACCGCCAGAATTTGTCAGAAAAGCCACATTCCACATCAAGAAGAATATACTAAAAGGAGGAGGACTAACTGAAGAAAATAAGGCTGAGGTAATTCATGAGTACACCAAATTCTTTTCTACGCCGGATAAGAATTTTATTGAACTACAAAGAAAATATGATAGAAAACTAAAAGATCGTGACGAAGACATTAAAACAAAAGATGCTGAGATTGATCAACTAAAAACAGAAATAAGTTCTAAAGAGCGTGATTTAGATGACACCACAGATTCACTTAATGTTAAAATAAAAAAGCTAAAACATTTAATTTTAGTCATCCTACTTTTTACCTCTGGCATTAGTCTGTCTTTAGTTCTGTGGTTTAATAAATTTAGTTTTTATGCAACATGGCTGGAGAAATTTCAGCGACCAGTCTTTTTTAATATTTCTGTTCAATTATTTATTATCTCTACAATGTTGTACTTTATTTTTCCAAGTAAGAAGAAGTGGATATTAATAGCAGGTGCACTGACTACTCTTGGATTTATTATTAGAAGTCTAGCTTAATTTGATTATGAAAATCGGCCCACAATCAAAATCAGACAATTCCTTCACAAGGAAGTATAGAAAACTCCAATCAGAGTATCGAGCGAATGTTTTAGCAGCACCATATGGGACTGGACCTAACATAAATTCAAAAACTGAATATGGCAACATGCTAGTTGATGGGGATAAGACGGGTTTGAATTTCATTTCCGACACTGCTTTTAAATATGCTAAACAAAAGGCCTTGGACCGGCAGGTAATCAAGGATATGACTATTGATGAATTTAGGTTATTCAACAATATGTTAAGCAGTATGCCAATGTGTTTCAATCTGTTTGCTGATCTTAGAGTTATGCTTCTTGATGACCAAGCGGAGGTATCCAGGGTAATAAAAGCAATGTTCCAGGAGATTAATTGGATCAGCAATGTGACTTATATTGATGTTGAGTTTATTCCTATTCCAATATCTGATTATACAGATGATAAGTCTGCTTTCGATGCTATGATTATCACTGAAGATGAAGAGGGCAAAAGAGGCATTATAAGCATTGAAACGAAATACACTGACGTATTAGGCACCAATACATCCTCGAAATCATCTCTTAAAAATGACATAATAAAAAATAAAAGGATCTTCGACCAAGAACTCGTTACCTATTTGATTGACAATGGTTATCAACAAATTCATCGGAATTATCTTTTAACCTTTGTCTATGCCAAGAAAAACAAATTCAAACATTTTGCAAATGTTGTAGTATCTCCAGAAGAAGACAAAATTTCTATAAGAGAAATTGAAGACCTTCAATCTCATTTGCTTCAAAACAATGATACTGTTATGAAGATTGCTCTTGAAGAAGTCGTTGAAAGAGCAATAGAATCAAAATCTGCTAGGATTTCTGGTATTATGCAGAAATTTAAAGAAAGGTACATTACCGCTCCATAGTCCCTAACAAAAATGTTTGTTATTTATCTAATTGAATAGCTATCAAAGAAGAATTATCCTTTGCTTCAATTTTCATCCTTTCCTCTATTAAAGAGAAAGCATCATTAATTGATTGGGAAGTGTTTATTATCGCTTGGATCTGAATCCCTTCTAATAAGTCATGTACACCATCAGAGCAAATCACAAACATATCATCCACAGTGATATTATTAACCTCAAAGCTATCAATCTTTGAAAGTTCTACCTCTCCTTGTACTGACCTGGTTACAACATGCTTATACTTGACTATATATTTGGGATCCCTTATTGATCCATTCTGAATAACTTCATTCATTAGGGTATGTGATTTAGATTCTTTCACTAAACGTTTGTTATGAAAGTGAAAGATTTTCACATCACCTACCCAAAAGCAGAATGCTTTTCCTGGAGTAAGAATTATCCCACCAACGGTAGCACCAATCCTTTGAGAATATTTTTCTTTATGTTGTCGAATAGCAAGGTTTGCTTTATTAATTGCCTTTTGAATCTGTTCAGCATCAATATTAGCAGCATTTAAAAGAAAAGTATGAACATTCTCTGCAACCAAACGAGCGGCAACTTCACCCCTTTCATATCCACCCATACCATCAGCGATTAGAAAAAAATAAGTGCCTGGGCCTAAACGTTCTTTCAAAACTAGATCCTGGTTAACTTCTCGCTTACCTATATGTGAAAAAGCTATTAACCTCATTTACAAATTTATATTGCTCGAATTGTGCCTCCACCATGTTTCGTAACTCTAGGTCTAGTGGATATTTTTACTGGCTTAGTTGTTATACTCTTTTCGGTAGCTTTTGTAGCCCATAAAAATCCCTCACCAGGAGTAAGCATGCTCAAATCAGCTGGCCCCAAAGTTGAAAGTTGAATTATAGACTTCTGAATATGTTTCAACCATTGTGGACTATTGAATTTATGTAGTAATACCATTGAGCTTAATTCAATAATCTCATTAGGCAAACTAGGAGGATCCTGACTTGCTATCATGATACTGACCCCCTTATGTCGCATTTCTCTTATTGCCATCACGATATTTCCTGTCAGGTCTTTATTATCCATATACTTATGTGCTTCATCAAAGACTATAAATTTGTTGAAATGAGCACCGTTAGCATTTTTAACACTTGAAAATATATTCAGCATTATTACAAATAGTCCCAATGCTTCATCTTTCACGATAAATTCGTCTCGCAAATCAACTATGATCAATCTACCTGGTAATAATGCTTCTCTAAGCATTACATCATCATTAACATACTCTCGTGCAAAACTCAACTTTTGACGTGCTAGAGCTTTTTGCGAGTTGGATAAAAGCTCAGATTCCTCCACACTTTTAGTAATGCCGTCTAATGTGATATTCTTCCGCTGCTCTTTCATTATCGCTTTGAGCTGTTTAATGTAGGTAGAATCGTTTCCAACTGCACCGAGAAGGAACAGCCAATCCTGAACATTAAGTTCCTTTGAATTGAATGCAATTGGTAAAACTGGAATAGAAGGATACTCTACTTGTCTCTCCTCAACCTTATCCTTAGGAGTCAGAATAATAACATCCTCAATTTTATCTGGTTTTGCACCGTATCGTTCATACAGCTTCTTGAGTTCAGAATCTTTATCATTAGGATTAATCATGGAAGTAAATTCAGGTGCATAATCCATGCTTTCGCTGTAATGAAATATAACCCCAGCCAAAGGAGCTGGCAATTCATTTACATTACTGAATTGTTTTAGCACCATTTCGGTCATAGTACCTATTGTATAACTTTTTCCTCCACCCTGTACTCCGAACAAACTTATGGTATTGGTTTCACTCAGGTCAATTGCCAATTTTTTTCCATGTAAACTTTCTCCCAAAATGCCGTACTGGTCACTTGGTGAACTCTTCCCTACCATAATATCATAATTGGGTTTATCATGCTTTTGATCTGGTTTTTCTGGCTTGACCTTTACTCCCTCATCATGCTTGTCCTTTGCCTTATATTTTTCTTCAGGTGCCTTTTTCGGAAGATCGACTATATCATCATCTTGGTGTGATTTAAAAGGCTGTGATGTTTCATCATTTTCATCAGGTTCCTGAGCTTCTTTAGCTTTTGACTTGAACTTTTGCATGAAAGGTTTAAGGTGACTAGTGGCCCCAATTGCTGATTTAATATCAGCATCTAACTCATTATCTTCTAATCTTCTTGTATTCAAATCTGAATCTGGATCTAATATCTCATTGATTAGTTTTCCACCAAAGGTGAAAAAGATGGTTTCCTGGTCGATAATCTCCTTGTGATGTTTTTTTGACGCAGCAAAATTGAAGATGAAGCCTAACCGGTTGAATTTAAGTTTGAACCCAGTATCCAACCATTGCAAGAAAGAAATATAACTATTGTAGGCATTTTCACTTAAATACTCATAACGATATGCTCTCTCTATGTAAAAACTGAGAAGAGACTTCAATTCTTTATTCTTTATCTCTCTATCAAGCCTATCTACGGACAAATGATATTCAGGATCAAAGTGCATCCGTAGGGCAATTATGGTATTTTCAATTTGTTCGTGCATCTTAGCTTTTAGTTCCTCACTCTCTACATCATTGAGTGACTTTCTGCACTTAATTTCAATTACCGTAATAGAAATCTCCTTTTGCTCCGGATCAATAGAAACTAACAAATTATCCGCACGGCTTTTACTATCGCTTGGTAGATGATCAAAAAGATTTTGATGAAGATCTATTGGTATAAGAAAGGCCTCCTCTAAAAATCCTTTCTTTTCCAGCACTCTTTTTGTAAAAGCAGATCCAATAACCTCAAATGCTTTATTCTTTGATGAGTTTAATTGTAGAACTAGAGAACTACTTACAGCTCTCAGATCCTCAAGAAGTATCTTTATCTTCTTCTCGTCCTCGATACGATGAATATTAAGATCAAATTCCTCAAAATGAGGCCCTAACAATCCTAGAACCTCTGATGTTGGGCGAGTAGTCAGATAAGATGAGATACCTGCTAACTCATCACCAGGCACATAATCCAACAGAAATGGCACTTTATCATTTTTGGAAGGTTGATCGAATATTTGTGGGCCAAGATTCTTATCAAAAGTAATTACCCAATCTGAATAATCATGTAGGTGTGTTATCAGCACCATATCTACTCCGCTTAATCTTAATTGAGTTGAAGGGATTGACTCAGTATGTTTTGAAGCCAAAGCTCCTGCTATAAATGCTTGGAGATTATCAAATAGTGCTACCCCTATATCACCTGACCCTTCATATTTGATGGGAAGATCATTACCTCGAATAAACCTATTCCATTTTATCTCATTTCCATTTTCATCCGTAGTTACAGTTGATTCTGCTAACAAACCATTCAAATAGAAGTTTCTATCAGGATGGTATGGTTTTATGAGTTCAATTGATATTGGGAAAGGGCTAATTAAGAAACTTAAATGAGCGGTAAACTTTGCAGGACTCTTTAGGAACTCAGAAATGCTATTAATAGAAAACCGAAGTTTAGGAAATAATCTATTTTTTGAAGGCTGAGAAAATGTTTCTGCTTCTTCTGAGATATTAAACTCTGGATTAATTAGGTTCCTTAAAGCCTCCCCATGTTCAATTATTCTTTCGTTGCCTTTAAATATTCTTACTTCGTATTTAACCTCTCTGAAAGACTTTTCTTTTTCTAGTTCGACAAAGGAATCTGCAAAGACGGAGGCATCACCGGAATTGATTAAGTTTATTATTAGCTTGTCGGTATATGGATGTTGAGCAAGATAGTTTTTAATGTGTCGTACAACCAGTTTTTGGCTAACATCAGATTCGACAAATGAATCCCTTGTTATATTAAGTAATTGACGGAAATAATGTTTTAGTTGTCTAGAAATCGAAGTCAATCCATCTTTTGATGCATCCTCTAGATCATTTAAATATAGTCCCCATCCATATGCTAGTTCACCAGAGTAATGATAGCTCCGGAATGAAGAAGGATCCAATAAAACAAGGGGATTGTTTTCAGGAAATAATTGTCCTTCAAAAATTCTTTCTAAATGATTTGTCCAGTCATCTAAATAGCCTGAATATTCTCTTGTCTTTCCCTCCCAATCATTAAACACCTCGAAGAGTTGAACTGTCCATATTAGCCTTATAGGGTGCAATGGTGAAAGCAATAGTGCTTCGATCGGTTGACCATCTGGAAGTTTTGTTTTTATTTTAGCGATATCTAAAATTTGCAGCTCCGTAAGGAAGTGCTGAATCTTGTCCTTCTCGTCTGGATTTAGCTCTGTACTAGAAACCTGGCTTTTCAATGAGGATGTCCACTCCGTATATTTTGCAATGTAATCTTTTATCTTATCAAGGAAATTAAAGAGATCAGCTGTTTCAAAAACGCCATCATTTGTTTCATTTGATTCTTTAATTGATTGAAAGACATCCCTCCTGAGCTTTAAGATCGGGTTTGGGATTATACTGGTAAGTTCGCTTTCAATAAACTTGATCGCCTCAAAACCAACTGAGGCAGAATTGCTACTTAATGATCCTTTTACATACCCAAATGAATTACTATGCTTAATAAAATGATCTTCGATTATCCTTAGCTTAGATGAAAGATTTATCTGGAAATTATGTCTTTCTGAATAATTTATATAAAACGTTGAGGTATGCTTAGACAGATCCGTTAACCACAAATTTGAGTCCTCAGATGGTAAAGGTTTACTAACCTCATCTTGTGATTTTAATTTATCAATTCGATATTTAAAATACGCTTGCAGAACATTGTTTAGTTTATCCCTACGTTGGTTTTCTGGTTTGTCAATAGCTTCTTCTATTATGTAGTCAAAATCCTCTGAATCGCATGTTAGTTTGAATGGAAAGTCAGACTTTGGAGTATCTTCATTCTCCGTTAACGCTTCTTCCCATGCCTTCTGGATTTTTAAATCCTTGAAATCATCGTCAGCATTTAAAATGTTGCCAATATCATCCTCCGCAAGTACTTTTATAAAGTAAGAACCTTCTTCAATCATGTTGGAATTTAGTTCAACAGATGCTTCCCTGTAAGGGCGTTTTGAAGCAGTGTTCTTTAATTTTCTCAAAACTGTTACCTCCTCCCCTGCACCACCTTCAACAGCCATAAGGATTATCTTAAAATACCTCAAATCTGAAATATCTTTTGGTGGTGGAACAGTACTAAACCTGACTTTGATCTTAGCTGTCTTACCTTCCTCCACACGCAATACTTTACCATCTTCCTCTGTTACGAAATTAGGTGACTTAATTTCGTGGGTAAATAGTTTAATATGAGTAAAATCCAAGTCTGGAATTTGCCAATAGGTAAAGTTTAATTCTGGATACTTTTCAAAAATCAAACGACAAACATCATCAACATTTCTAGCACCTGTTTCTGTTTTAATGAATCTCACCAAATCTTTCTGAATTGTATTAGGCTCAATTGATAATTCTGCAATCCTGTCATATAGAGGCTTACTAAAGGAGCTGAGTAGACTAACACTTTCAATATTAAAGTTTAACCGAGATCTTACCTTATCTTTTTCATCAATTAACTTTTCATCAGGTATTAAACCCAGCAGATAAATATTGTTGCCAACAGATTTCGCGGAGTATCCCTCCTGTTCCAGGGTGAGCAAATATTTAATGACACTCACGGTGCTAAGCTGATTTGAATCTAGATACAGAAGTATTTCATCTTTAATTAGCTCTGAATACTCATCAGGAATATCACTGATAAGATCTTCTAAAAGCCTGCTTTCTAATCCAATTAATGAGATTTCCTTAAAAGTTGCATTGCCATATGAATCTTCAGCGGCAGTTCGACTGTTCGAAGGGATTAAAACCAATAATGGAGCTTCCTGTTTATTTCTTAACTCTACGAGTTTTGTTGCTGAAATATACTTCTCACTTTCAGCATTTTCTTCGTTAACTATGTATGAATCTATTGAAGGATATTTCTCATGTATATCATCCCACAGGAACTCTAATTCATTTAGTCCTAATCCAGTTATTTTCATGCAATGACCTGGTATTGCATTCTTGAAATCTTCCTCATATAATTCAAGAATCAGGTCAATTATTCTTTGATAGTATATATTTAATGTTCCAGTCATTTCCATTTTACTGTACATTTAATTCATAACGTGGTCGTATCTTTTGAAGGATATATGCATCACTAAGATCATTGTAAAATCCAATCTGTCTTAGCTTCATCTTAAAAGCATCAAGATTTTCTTTGAATGCTAGGTGTGTCTGCAAATCAGCATTTTTAAATCTAGATTCGTTTAAACCATTTATTACCAAACCATACCTCTCTCTTAATTTTGTGATCAATTCTTCTATTGAAAGACTTCTAGTTTGAAAATGGTTCCCCTTTGACTCCAGCACAAGAATCTGTACAAGTGTTTCTAGGAGTCGTGTACCTAACACAAATTTCCTGGGATGTCTTCGGCTTCTTCCTTGTGCCATAAATCCTCTTTCATTATTCTTTTGTGATAAATTGTCAACTAATTGAATGTGGTATCTATACTGATATTTTCCTCTGGCTTTTAGTATTAATTCAATGTAGCGGTCGAAATATGTATCCTCATACTTTACCATATCTTCGAGAAGAAGCCTGTCTTCCTCCTCTAGCGAATTGAATAAATTATCCCATTGGGTTTCAAAATATATTTCAAAATCATCTGGTTTTTCCTTTAGAATTTTTAATGCTTTTTCTAAATTATCAGAGTTGTTCTTGGATAGCTTTAATCTCCGAAGAGTAGCATTTATCTGGAATGTTGCTTTCACATAATCATAGATTTTATTAGTCAGTTCTTCAGCATCATCAGTGGCAATTTGTGCTACTTTACTATCATAATCATCAGTTGCATCCAAAACAACGTTCCAATCATCTTCTATTACTATGCGGCCATATTCAACCATTTTGGGAAGAAGGTGAATTAGTTTTTGGATGTAAAGTGACAAGTGAAACGATATGATTGTTTTGAGATAATCAATCAATACCTTTCTAGGTACTAGTGATTTGTATACAAGCAATCTTCTAACATCATCACAAAATAATTCTGCCTGTTCTTTCAGTAAGGGTTTGATTTGATTTAGAGTTGATGAACTTTCAAGAAATTCTCGCTTTACCTGTTTTACAACATGCAATATTGCCAAACTATCAACATCTAAATCCTTTTTTGTTATTTCGTTGGAGACAATATCCCACCCTTCAAGCAAGAATGCTTTTAAATCTTCTTTTACTTTTGGATTAGCAGAAAGCATCAAATAAACTTGATCAGCTGAATAATAATCTCTTGTGTTTGGTGCATTCCTGACTTTATAGCTTTCAATATGTATAGGTCTTAGAGATGAAATCTTTTCTTTCTCAACATTGCCTCTGTAAACCATATTTACAAGGTTGCACCTCAGCCAGGGTTCTATTGCTTCGCTATTCTCAGAAAAACCGGTAAGATTTCCTTCCTCTTCAAGTTTCTTAAAGAATTTTTTCAGTGTGCCTAATTCAAAAAATAATGATTTGCCAGCTCTTGCCATTTGCTTAGGTCTAATACCATTATGCTTTAATAACATAAACAAGTTAACCAGTGTGTTATCAATATTTATTGCCTTTGCATCACCGGTAAAAATCAATTCATTTCTGAAAAGACTCTCCTCTTTATTTAGTTTAATAGCCATAATTAAATCTCAATTGGTTCAATTTGAAGATGACTTTCTTTGTCGTTACTTATTTTGAAAAACTCTAGATTATCTTTGGTTACCACAACTTCATTGTAGCTGAGGTTTTCCAAAAGATTCTTGAATATAATCAGCTCCACAAATTTTCCTCTAAGGTCATTCAATGACGGACTAAAACCTTGCTGGATAAAGTACAGCATCTCATAGAGGTCTAATGAGATTATAAGTTTAATATGTCTTTCATCTAGATGCCTGAAAGTCATGCTATCTGACTCATATTCCAGGTACTTTACAAGGTGATCTGTCTTATTAACAAACAATTCGAAATCAGTTAAACTGAATAATCGGAATGACTTACTAAACGGATCCTTAATTTCAGTTGAGGCAAGAACGAGGAAATCTTTGTCAATTGCAGGATTATTGCAACCCTCATTTAATGATATTGCTCTAGAGATGCTTTTTTTTGTTTTATCACCAACATCCCTTTCTTTGAGTACTGATACGAACTTAAACACTGAGTGGTATGGCAATCGGAGCAGGTAAGATGGAAATTTCATTTTTCCATTTTCACCATTTCCTTCTCCATCGCCATTATGAATATCTATCAAATCAGCTTCCCCTTCAAAATATTGATGTCTAATAAAAGATTTTTGTATCAACTTAATTCTTGCTATCTCCTTTTCATCCTGTTCGTATGTTGGTTTGACCCGTTCAATAGAGTTGAATGTATCCAACAAATTGATTACTCTTTCAGAAAATTCCAAATATGACTTGCTTTCATGGATTCCGAAAAATAAATCTCTATCCATGTCTGGAATAGCAACATCCCCTATATCTGTCTCTCTGATTAACTTTATTAATCTGTCTTGCTTTCCGGAATCATCCGAAAATGGATCGGTTATATTAAAATAATAATACTGCCAGTACTTTTCTGGGTTATTCGAGCAATTGTTATAAAGCTCCTCAATATCAGCACAATGAAAATCACGAGTAAGCATGAACGCAATGAAC
>CAZDWF010000023.1:0-15698 GCA_964508895.1 uncultured Bacteroidales bacterium | reverse complement strand
TAATCGTAATGGTGACAGGGTTGTTGAGTCTTTAAAAAATATAAATGTCGATGTAAGTAACCATTCCATCCTTGTTATTACCTCATCACCGGATGCAGTGTCATTGAACGTGTCAACATTATACTTGATGAAACACTTATCTGTAAGAGGACATTGTTCGCACTTACTCCATAATTCTTTATGAGTGAGTGCCTTGATCTGCTGTCTTAAAAGACTAGATTCGTCATTATCATGAGCAACCACTGACCGAAGGTTAAGATTAATGATCATTAATCCTTCAGGTAACTCATGATGTCCTTCATTATAGAAGTAATTCTCAATGTGATCATGTAATTTTTTATGCTGTTCGGTAGTTTTCAAGAACTCAACTAATCGACCTTCATTAATTGCAATGATTCTTCCCTCGCTAACACCTTTGTAATTATCAAGATTCTCAAAAGGTCGAAAGAAATTCTCTAGCACTTCGTTGTTTGCTAAGTTGGCTTCATCCTGTGACCCATCGTAATTGCTTTCAAACACATCACCATTTATTTTGAATCTCGCACCATTTTTATTCTCGAATCGTTCTAGTCCTTTTATGCTTTTATCTTCTTCTATTTTCCTGATGAAAGCTGTCTTTCCATCACCAGCGTTTCCAGTTATTATTAGCAACTTAAATTGTCCATCCAAAATGGCTGGTATGAGATGCTTATCCAACTTTGTTGGAGTATAAGTTGCCTCATCAAACTTGTTAATTATAATATTTGCCCTTGTCCCGGAATTACCATGTTTCGATTGACTGTATAATGAATTGATATAAGATGTAAAATCATCACCAGTTTCAATAACTTTTGATAAATCACTCTCTTCCTTCTTTGTTTCGAGCAAACCCTCTTCACCGATTCTTATCAATTCACTCAACATCTCCTCTGCATCTTTGAATCTACCTTCAGCGTTAGTGCTAATAGCTTTGAGTAAAAACTTCTCAAATTGATCAGAAATATTGTTTAAAATAGAGCTTGGGAGAATTGGCTCTTTACTGATTAGAGGTAATTTTCCTGGTGCCCATGGATATTGCTTACAAATTAGCTCATAAAGGGTAATTCCTAATGCAAATGTATCTGCTGATTTATCCCAGTTTACCTTATAATCTACTGTTATCAAATCAGGAGCCAAATAGGGATTTGTCCCAACAAAGTCTTTATTGTCTTCTACATAAGATGCTACATTAAAATCAATCAACACAAAACGCTCCTTATTGTCCCATATAATGTTTTGAGGCTTAATATCTCTGTGTAATACTGGTGTAGGTAAACTTTGCATGGATACCAAAGCCCCCAAAATATCTTTGGCAACCTGAAATACTCGATAAATAGGTAATCTTGCATCAGTAAGAGTATAGGTGCTCAGATTATCACCTTCCAGATATTCCATTACGGTAAAAAATTGACCAGTAGAAGCCACATCATTCCAAACAAACTTGACAATGTTGTTATGATTAAGGTCTTTTAAAGCATTGTACTCATCTTTAACTGATTTTACATTAACACTTTCATGAAACAGCTTCATAGTGAAGTATTTATCTTGCAAGCTGTGTTTTACCTTGAAGACTTTAGAGTAACCCCCTTTACCAAGTACCTCATGAATAATATATACTTCAAATCTATCTCCTTCTTTTAATTCTGTATCCTCAGGTGATGTTAATTTAGTAGTCTTAGCTTTGAGAGGTTGAGGTGATGTTTGGTTTACTTTTATTGCTTCAGTGATGAACTTATCTAGTTCATCAATATTATCCATTCTGGTGACCTCATCGGTAAGGATAGTTTTGTTACATAGATCATCTAACCATTTTGGTAATGCTTTATTAATTTGACTTGGAAGGTTCTTCTCTGGAATTTTACCTCCCATCTTATCCAGATCATATGGTGTTTTAAAAGGTTCTTCATCTGTAAATAACCAGTAGATTAAAACTCCTAATGAATAAATATCCGAAGCTCTGGAGGCATCCCCCACAGTTAACTCAAGTGGATGATATGGTGTGGCATTTAACTCATTTATGGTTGCCATTACCGTATATCCCTGCTCATTGTGATCGGTAAAATAAGATTTGCCAAAATTTCCCAAATAGGCATATCCACTAATCATGAAAATATTATCAGGATTTATATCACGGTGGTAAATATTCTCTTTATGTGCCTCTTTCAAGGCAGCCATGATATTTCGAATTATATTAATCTTTTCCTGAAAGGTGAATGTTTTGGATCGGGATTCTACTCTAAGTGAGCTTTCATCCAGGTAATCTGAAATCTCATAAAAAAGATGATTCTCTTCGTCTATCTTAAACTCAACATTGAGGATGAAGGGTTTTGCTTTGATTTTATTAAGTGCTTTGTATTGGTTCTTAATTGCGTCTTCTCTTTGTTTAAGTTCTAGAGAAGTCAATCCTGAAACCTGCAATGAATATTCTTTAATCCTTTTGCGTATTGAGGAAGTAACATCTTTTGGTTTCACCAGGTATTCTGTAAAGTTGGGTTCTTGTTGAAGAATTTCAAGAACCTCGTAACCTTCTATTTCCTTCTTTTCATCAGGTGATTTTTTGCTTTGTTTACCTGTAAGGAATTCAACAATATCATTTTGAATGTCAGCTATGCTATTGTTATGCTTGCCAACCTGGTTAGGATCAGTAATATATTCAATCAAACTTTCATTGAGCTGAAAACTAAGCCTGCCTGCCTCCTGCCACAGTGAGGGTGTGGTAGTATTTGGATAAGACAAAGTTACCATGTTTTGCACCCAGGCTTTACCCCAAACACGATTACTCTCCTTTAGTTTAGAAGCAAGTATTGCCGTTTTCTGCCGACCTGTTTTTAATGGGTTAGGTCTTTGTCGATCGTTTAAATACCAATAATTGTCATCACCTTCAATACGACCTTTCCAGTCCTTGTTTTCAATGTTGTAAATAGCATGTGGAGCAACAACAATAAGATCATATTCCCAATATTGTGTTCGATTATTTCGTGGATTAGTCGAAGCAATCTCAACGTTAGGTATTAGGACATAAGTATCTGGCAGGTTTACTTCTAAATAATCAAGCAAACGTCTTTCACCAGCGTTTACAACTGTATCAAAATATGGAGGTCTGATTATTCTTGCCATGATTCAATTTCTTTTTCAAGTGAAATAATAGCATCAGATTCAATTCCTAATGCATCTGTTAACTTTGAATAAGCTAACCTGACCATTTCTCCGATATTCTTTTCTTCCATTTCGTCTATTCTAGGTATAGGATAACTGTGTAGCATTGGATATATATAACCTAATAAATTAGTCCCATGTACTGAGTTTCTTAAAATCCTGAACCATAATTCAGATGATAAAACTGTAAATAAATATCCTGGATCAATCACTTCTGAATTAGGAACAACCCTCATCAATCCTTCTGCCACAGTTTGTTCTTCTAAATATCCGTAGCAAAACTGTACACGACTAAAAATTTCATTCTCGCCAAGTGTTCCGAGAGCAGGGATCAGTATTAAGTTCTTCCTGGTTTTTTCTTCTTCCCAATTCTTGATAGCCTTTTTAGAAATAATTTTACCTAATGGTCTTAAATCAAAAATATCACCTTGATTTAATAGTGTTACTGCATTTGATGAATTCTCCGAAACTTCAACCCTTTTAAATCTTCCACCTCTTTCTAAAGGTTTTTCTAAAACATCAATAAGCCTGTCATAATTCTTTTCAGAAAGAAGAGAAATTATTCTCTGTTTCCTAATACTATAATTCCTTGCTCTAAATGTATTGATTGATAGTTTTTTAATATTAATATTGTGTGACAAAGAGATATTTCTTTCTAATGGAGTATTTAATTCTTTAACCGTTTCATGCGAAATACCATTGCATTTATAAAATTGATTCTTAGATTCTCTCAATAGTTTGTTAGCTTCAACTCGTAATTGAGAAGCACTGACTATAAGACTATGAATTTCCTTTTGCTTACTTTCTGTGAGTTTGGGTATAGGCATATCCTTTAACATATCCTCTGAGATGTACGGCTGCACCCCACCAGCCGCTAGACGCCATAATAACGTTCGCCCGTATTGTGAAGCAAGAAAAGCATATATAAAACCAGACTTCTGGATGTTTTGTGGAACAATTCTGATAATATTATCGGACCCCATTGCTTTAACTTCTTCAAGTTCGGAAGTTACATATGCTGTTTGTCCAATGGCCCCTACTCTACCAGTAACAATCATTCCTCTTTTCAAGAGAGATGGCTCATCATAACCAAATTTCTTTGAATTGTATTTACATCCTTCAAGTGGATTTTGTTTAGCTACTTCTGTATTGCTCAGATATGGAAAACCTTTATTCTTATTTGTGTAAAACCTTTTACTTCTACCAGCAGTAAATATTTTAATAGTAATATCACCCAATTCTTCATGTGACATTTTTCTTAGTTTTTTAAGAAATATTGTCCCTTCTGACAAATGAAAACTACCATCTAGCCTCATTGCAGAATTAATATCATTAAAATCTACTAGTAATGCTCTCATGCTTTTACCCTCTAAGAAATTCAAAATATTTTTGCTTAATCTTTGGTAGATCGTCATCCAATTGCTTCATTTTTTCTCTCCTAACCTTTACCTCAGAAGTACCGTCTTTTTTATGTGACAAATACTTAGATTCTCTCTCAAAAAGTATTTCCGCACCATCATCATCTCGTACATATATTGAATTGCCTCTTCGATCTTTTCCTAGTTTTTCAGCAATAGCCATAAACACATTATAATCTTCACCACTTTCCTGAGCAAGTTGACGTTCCAAGTCCGTTTTCTTTTGTAGGAATAAAAGCGAGGACTGAACTCCCACCTGAGGTAAAAAGGCTTCTACTGCTAAGTCAATTGAAGCTAATACCTTGAATTTATCTAAGATCCATTCTCGGACCGAAAGAGTATTAGGATTACTTAAAATCCCATCTGGAAGAACAATAGCCAGTCTACCACCATCTTTTAAGAAGTTGTAGCAGGCTTCAATAAATATCACTTCAGGGGCATCACTATAAGTTGACAAATGATAGTGACGTGCAATTTCAGCTTCTACTTTTATTTTGGTTCCAAATGGTGGGTTTGTAAATACTAAATCGAATTTACCTCTAGCATCCGAACCATATGCATTGTCGAGGTCTTTAAACTGCCTTAGACTTTCATTAATGGTAGTATTTATCTTTTCAATCTCTTCTGGGTGTTCCCAGTTTGGGTATGCCAGTGAGTTAACATGGAAAATATTAGCATGACCATCACCAGCCATTACCATATTCATTCGGGCAGCTTTCTTTAAATCAGGATCGAAATCAAAACCAAAAATGCTTCTTTCAGCATACTGCCTTACTCTTTCATTCACTTCCACCGAATTATACTTTTCTGTTAGTAGTGGGCCATCCAAATCTGGATAAAGTTCTTTGGCAATTTGTTTTCTCACATGATCCAAAACCATAATCAGAAATCCACCAGAACCGCAAGCAGGATCTAAAACACGCTCATTCTCTTTTGGATCCAACATCTCAACCATAGTTCTGATGATATTTCTTGGTGTGAAAAATTGTCCTGCTTCTTGCTTCAACGTGTTGCTAACAATTGTTTCATAAGCCATACCTTTAACATCAACTGAAGCATCCAAAAAGGAGTATTTTGCTAACTCACCGGCAATGTAAGCCAGTCCTTTGTCAGTTAATCCAATGGCTTCATTCCCGTCAAAAACCTCAGAGAAAACCTCATCGGTTTTCAATTCTTCAAACAATCCTTTTATTCTCTTTGCAACAGCTTTTCTACCTTCTTCAGTGTTTTGCTCTTTAACTCCTACCCAAAACTTTCTTCTATAACTTTCTCCATTTTCAGCACAGGTAATTTTTCGTTTCTCATCATGGAGTTTACAGAAAATAAGGTTTAGCAATTGCCAAAAGGCATCCTTCTTGCGTCCCTCATTCCCATAGATATAATCATGTGTTCGCTTGAAGACCTTTATCAATGAGTCCCCAGCAGCTACCCTCCCAGAAGAACGATCAGCACGATCAATATCCTCCAATGTCTCTCCCTCACCCGGAAAATCAGATAGATCAATGAAATCATAATCATAGCCTAGATCATTATCTTGCTTTTGTATAAAATGATAATTAGAACCATTTGTCCACAAACCAAATTCACAACTTTCTACTGCCCCCATTGCGTTTTCAAGGGTAACAGCAAGCCCCTTCCTATTATCGGTTTCCTTAACCTTCTCATCCTGAACTATACATATCCGAATGATATTTTCCTGCTCATGCAATTTACCTTTATCAAAAACAGCAAGTTCAACTTTTTGCTTTTTAGATTTTCCAGTGTCGGGGTCCGTGTACTCTATTTTAAAATCCCGTTCCATGTCTTCTAGATCAAAACCATACTCCTCATTGAGCATAAGAATTACTGATTGTAGACTGGATTCCTGGGCTTTAATCTTTTTTATCGCTCCAGTTAGAATACATATCAGTTGATTGTCCTCTAATACAATTTCTTCTTGTTCAATTACTTCTGTTGACATATTAAGCAAGTGTTTTTATAAATTCATTAATCTCATTTCTTTTATCTCTTCGAGCTGCGTATCTAAGCAGTTTACTTTGGTTCACATTATACTTTTTAAAAGCATTCTCATATAGCTTTCTAAGATCCAAACCAATCGGTTGTAAGTAATTCTCATATTTCAGCCAGGCGTTAACAAGTATTCCTTCAATAGTGGGGGTAATATATTCTCCTGACCTATCTAATGGAGTTTCAGAAATCAGTGGTGTAATGATAATTGCTTCATCATGTGCCATGACATAACGATTTATCACTTCTCTGTCAGGCTGAAAGAATGTTTGCTTACTAAAACTCAACATATCATTGAAAAGGCTCTCAAGCTCATCCTTACTTGCGGAGAGAAATACCCAATATCTTTCGATGTTAGTTTCAGCAATCATATTGAGCATGTATGTGTCCCAAATACTTAAATCAGTTTTACAATATGGTTTAATCCTATTATAAAGACGTTTGGACCGTAGACTTAACTCCGGATTGTATTCAGGTTTATATTCAAACGAATACAACCCTCTTCCAATTTGATGGATCAATTTCTCTTTTTTAAGCTGACTCAAACGCCATGCTATCGTATTCGGTGAAAGCTCAGGGTAGGCTTTTACCAACACCTCAGATATTTCCCTGGTAGTAATAACAGAGTGATATGCAAAATGCTCTCGCAGCTTAAATATTAGTTCTGAATTCTTCATTGGTTAATGAATCCAAATATAAACATAATATTAATAACTCAAAACTTTGGCAAGTATATTTTTTATTTGCCATAAATTTGATTCAATAGAGAACCATTGAAACCAAATGATGAGGTGGGTTCTTATCCAAAAATTTGATTTTTTTTTAGAGAGTATATCACAATTCACATTTCCAAAGAGATTAACACCTCAAATCCGAGAGATACAACAGCGATAAGGGTGTAATGGCCACCATAGAACCACAGGAACACTACATGGCATTAGAGGTCCTTTTATGGCTTTTTTAGCTGAATTTAAGCTATTTACAAAGGAATTTTTTATATGTCAAAAAAAAATTTTGAGAAATATTAAAACTATTTCCGATTTTTCAGTATAAGATAATAGACCCTGAATTACTGAGACAGGATCAACAAACGTTACCTAAGGTCAATCATATTGATCAAAGAAAGGTAGTGTGGCTAAAAATATCAGATTATGAATGACCAATTACAGAATTTTTAATTATGACTTAAAATCAGATCAAGCATTTTGGCTTTCCATAGTAAACAGCAAATACAATAATAGCAAACACCGTTATCGTGATAATGACAAAATAAAACCACATGGGTATATCTCTTATGAAGATTCAAAAATTATTCTAGGTAAAAAACCAAATGAAAAAATAAAAGAAATAATAAACGAAGGATATATCGAACTATACCCTTTTCCCGATCCAAACAAATATGGAAATCAATCCTACGGATTCATTCCTTTGATTCAACCAAATGGTTACAGATATGTGCAGAGTAAGAAGTTCGATCGCTATTACAAGAAGAACGTACAAAATCTATCCCCTGAAGGCAAAATTATTTACAGAAACCTACATCATGCACAATTTGATTTAGATGCGATCAAGTTTAAGAAACTAATTTATGATTATGCATATCCTGCCTATGTGAAGAAAACCAACCCTGATAAGATCAAATTTAACACCGCTGATGAATACTATGATTATATCTTAGATGTATATGATGAAATTATTCGGTTTAATAGTTCTAAAGGGAAAAGAATTTTAGATTTCATATCCGAAGATGAATTCGGTAACAGAGTGCATACCATTATTTCAAATGTGCCGGCAATTCTAAGGAGAACTATCTTAATTGATGGAGAAGAAACCTGTGAAATTGACCTTTCACAATCCCAGCCATCAATAACTTCAAGTCTGTTAAAATCACGCATTGGAAATAACACATTCAGCGACACTGTTGAAAATTTGGGACTATATGAATTTCTGCAAGAAGAACTGGAACTTAACTCTAGAGAGGAGGCAAAAAACTACTATTTTGCTATGGCTTACGGGAGTGCATACTCTGACATGGCTAAAAAGATGTATGATTTTTTCCCGGAAACAAGAGAGTTCCTAATTGAACTTAAACAAAAACTACTTCCTGAGAATCCAAATTCCAAGAAGAAAAAGAAACTTACTCGACCGAGAATGGTTAACGGTGTTAAGAAGGAGTACAGAAATATGAATTATACAAACTTTGTGTATCTAATTCAACAAGAGGAAAGTCGGATATTCAGGAATCTATGGAATGAACTAAATATGGCACGTATAAAGTTCCTAACAGTTCATGATTCCGTTATCGTAAAAAAACAGGATCAAATGCTTGCAAGTATGATTATGGAAACTTCACTCAAGGAACAAATCCATCCTAATATTAAATTAAATATCAAGCAGGGATTTGAACGTAATGTACCAAGTATAGCAACACCCAATTATAAGTTAGTGGCATAAACGAAAATACTGATCCTATTTCAACGAATAATACCAGATGGCCCATTAATCATATTTTGCATAAAATACTCTTAGAATTGGCCCTGGGTGCCTTATATCATGAGTTTGACTGTGCAGGTATGTGGATATTTTTACAAGTAAAGTAAACACTTTAGTTATGCTACGTAATTATGTCCTTAGAATACCCAAAACTTGGTACGATTTAATAAGCACTCCTACCTTTCCTTCATCGTAGTTTATTTTAATCCAGATTAACTACGGAGAGGCTCAAGGGCTTAAAAATATGTCCCACCGCAAATTTGGAATTGGGCCCTTTATAAGATCGACAGGACATAAAATTTTTTGATGAGGGATCGCTGCAATCTATAAAAGGGACATACGGGCTTTTTTGAAGGGCTTCTAAATATAAATGGGATAGGGCCCGGATTGCTTTTAAACTAAACATGGTTAATAAGAAATATTTTTTAAATTGCAATATATTAAGGATCGAAGATAAATTGTGAATGACTTTGCAATCAAAAAAAAGAAATATGAAGAAAACCATTTGGCTATTATGCAAAATCCTATTTATTGTTTTATCAGTATTTACTTTCACTTCAATAGTAATTCCAGTAGATCAAATCACTCCGTCTTTATTTGGGATACCTCGAACTTTATGGATTGGATTAATAATCTCTTTATCCTTCATCACACTGACGATAATAGGTTCAGTTTTTAGTAATATTTCAAAAGAAAAAGAATGAAACACTGGCTTATACTAATCTCAATATTGTATTTGATCGCCTTGGTTTATTCCGCATATAAATCAAAAAAATCAATAAAAAATTCAAAAGACTATACATTACCTAGAACCGGAGTTTTTCTGGGGTTTCTTACGTTTTCAGCAACACTATTCAGCACATTTACATTAATGGGAATGCCTGATTTCTTTAGAGTTCATGGGGTAGGTGCATGGATCTTTCTAGGAGTTACAGATACAGCATTAGCATTTGTTCTTTTATGGTTTGGAGTTTCGCTGCGTAAAAAATATTCGAAAGAAAACTTCACAAATGTAAGTACAATAATTAAAGAAAAATATCAAAGTAATCTAGCAGTATATATATACCGTATAGGAATTTTTATCTTTCTAATACCATATGTTGCAATACAAATTAAAGGTATATCAGAGTTTCTCGATTTTTCCCAAATCTTAAATATTCCTGTTTGGGCTTGGGCAACCATTTTTTTAGCTGTTATACTTGTATACAGTTATTTTGGTGGTTTAAAAGCAATAATTATCAGCGATGCTATACAAGGACTTATATTGTTATTAGTGACATCGATTATAGCCTATACATGTATTCAAAGCATTGGTGGACTCAATGAGATGTTCGATAAAATTGCCATATCAAATCCAAAATTGCTTTCAACACCTGGTCCTAAAAAACTCTTAACAAGTCAATTTCTTCTTTCATCTTTTGTTGTAATAATTTTAATGCCAATATCTCAACCTCAGCTACTTACACGTATTGTAATAATGAACAATATTAAGGATACAAAGAGAATGGCAATTGCTGTTTCAGTATTTGCTTTTTTGATAATTCTTCCTACGATATTCATTGGTTTTTTTGGAGCAATTAATTATCCAGAAGCTAAAACACAAGAATTTCTATATAATACACTTGTCTTGGAACAGCATTCCATTATTGGAGCGTTTACAATTCTTGGGCTTATAGCCGCTGCAATGTCTACTGCGGATTCGCAATTATTTGCTATTCAAGCTGAGGTTGCACAAAACACAAATTCGAGAAGAGTAAATAAGCTATTCATAGTATTGTTTGGAATAATTGCATTGATTTTATCAATTTATAGCACTCAAGAATTAGTATTATTAGCTAGAGTTAGTTTTGCAGGGACGGCATTGCTAGCACCAATGATTTTCATTTCAATTTTCTCAAAACATAGTCATAGTAACTTATTACCGTTTATCACATTACTAACATTAATAGTTTATCTGACAGCAAATCTGACTAAATTAATCCCAAATACAATCTATGTTTTAAGACTTGACATACTTCTACTGTTAATAAATGTCATATCAGCATTCATAATATATTTAATTCGTAGCAAGAAAAAATAAAGTTTATGGACATATTAAGAATAATCAACATTTTCGGCCCTATACTAATTAGTTTATTTGGTTTGGTATTTGCTATTAAAACTTATAATCTAAACAAGAAGCTGCAAATTCAAGGTCTTGAAAGTGATAAAAAGGAAGAGTATGAAAAGAAGTATAAAACAGGCAGAACAGCACTTCTTATTATTTCATTAATATTATTTGGAGTTCTAATTTTTACTGGAATTTATATCAATAATATTTCCACAGAAAATACAAAACTAGAATCGAAAATTATTGAATTGAATGAGACTAAAAAGGAGCGAATTGTCCTTCTATTTCCTATTGACTCAGATAAAGAAAGTGATGCCTATGATGATGGAGAAAGGCAAGCTCTTGGATTCATTGACTTTTTGAAGATACATAATGATAAAGCAAGTAATTACAACTTTGTTGTTCGAAACCATGAATTAGATTTTGATGCAGCTGAAGATATAATAATCGAGGAGTTACAAAAAGGGACAAAATATTTTATCTGTACCATGAGTAGTGTGGCACGTCCAATTTCAAAAGTATTTGAAAGTCATGTAAATGAATACTATAAGGGTGAAGGAACTCCGATATTTATCTCAACAGTCGCATCCTCTCCTATAATTACAGAATATTTAAAAGAAAATTGTGTTTATAGGTTTTATATAAGAAGCGACGAAGAGGGCGAAGAACTAGCAAAAGCTGTACATAAAATAAACAAGTATAAAACCGCCACTTCAATTGCTGTTCATGATGATTATGGTGAAGGAGCAGTAAAGAAATTTGAAGAAGAATGGATTAAGCTCGGACATACATTCAACAAAGGGATACTAGTTGATATTAATTGTGACGAAGAAATGATTTATAAACAAGTTAAAGATCAAATTAAAGATCGCTATTCACAATCTAACAGGGAGGTAATATTTATAGCACACTATGGTGGTGGACTTGATAAAATAATAAATTCAATTTATAAACTTGGGATGAAGCCCTTGATTGTTGCAACGTCCACATTATCAATAAAAAACTGGCAAAGACCTATCAAGGAACCTCTTGATAGTCTAAATTGGATAACATGTGTGCCAAGATTAAAAGATAGTGGAGGCAAATTATTTGAAGGGGATGTTGTGAAAGATTTCGTATATTTTAATTTAGATAGATTGATTTCAATACTTGAAAAATGTAATATAACCAATAAGGACTTCAATACAGTTTGGCATGAGTTAAATGAACCTAAAAGAATTGATTATGAAATTCTTCAAAACGGTGACAGCAAAATTAATTTGGAAATAGACTATAATAATTTTAAAGAATAATTATTTATGGAGTTGCTGATTATAATAGATATGTTAAACGGATTTTGCCGAAAAGGGCATCCTCTCTCATTAACACCATCTACACTATCAACTGAAAATTATATATCGAACCTTATATTAGATTTTCAAAAAAAGAAATATGGTTATCTTTTTCTTTGTGACAATCATACAATGGATGCACCAGAATTCAAGCAATATCCTCCTCATTGCTTGAAAGGTACAAAAGAAGCTGAAATTATCGATTCTCTTATTGAGTTTTCTAATGTAGATAATGTCATTTACAAGAATACTCTCAGTATTTTCTATGAAACAGATTTAGAAAAACGTCTTAATATACTCAATCCCAAAAGCATACATTTAACAGGCGTGTTAACAGATATATGCATATTATTCGCAGCTTATGAATTTAGAAATATGGGATATGATACATTCATACACAAACAAGGAATTCAGGCGTTAAATGAAGAAAAACAAAAATACTTCTTAGAATACATCAAAGACTTTTTAGGAGCTGAGATTATAGAGTAGTAATTTACAACTCTAACGCCTAAAATTTCAATCAATGAATAATACTAAATGAGGCATAATGGCTTTTGAGAAGGCTTTTAATAATAAGGTGAATGGAAGAACAAGTTCAAATCCAGAATTTCATCAGTTCATTACAACATGAACTTTCAGAGAATAAAGAAAAATACAAAGGAATAAAATTTGTCAGCGAGACTTATTTTTATTCTTCTAAGAAAGTTAAAATTATTGATGGTACACTCGTAAAGAATAACGAGATCATTGCTGTTTTCGAATTCACCCCAAAATCAAGACCACTTTCTGTTGAGAATGCTTGGAAATATTTTAGTGAATCTAAATTAATCTTCAGGTATATAGTAGTAACAAATGGTGAAGAGTTTGTTATTTTGGACAATTATACTGGTGAAATCAGAGAAACTACCGATTTAAAGGAGCTTCTGAATATATTACTGACAATTCCTACTGAAAATGAAATATCAGAATTAAAAAAGTCTATTTCTAAAATAATTGAAGACAATGCAAACAAATTTTTTAGTGATAGAGAAGATATAATTAAACATCTTTCCATTAAAAACGTTGAAAAACATTTGATATTCAACGAAAATGGGCATTATTTTCACTTATCCAAGGACATTAGAAATTTATCCAATTTTGAAAACAAACTTTTCGGATATTTCCTTGAAGATGTAAATACCGGTGAAGAGATTCATAGATATACTTCTTTAGAAACAGTTTTTGCCACTATTAATCATAAATCTATTAGACTTAATGGGTTAGTTGGAATGAATGACATTTCAGAAGTAGGATATGTTGAGAATTATTTAGATGATGCAAATTACCTTCCTTACTGGGACGATAGGACTTCACCACAAACGATTAGTGCTATAAATAGAAGATTTATCTTGTGCAGTAGTTCTTTGGAAGATGACCTAAATCAATGGAGATTGTATGGTGATGACAGTACAGGTGCCGGTCTAACATTTAAAGTAAAAAGGACTTCAAGGATCCCTGGGATTCAATTGAAAAAAGTAAGTTATGGCAAGAAACGGAATAATAAAAACTATCACCATGAACTAGAATTCTTAAAAAATGTAATAAATGATGTTAAGGATAAAGCTCAACAATCTCTCAAATTTAGAACATTAAATATATGGAAACATTTTTTTAAATCCTTTGAATACGAACCAGAAAAAGAAGTTCGATTATTAATTATTGTATCTAGGACCAATAACATAAAAGGTGAACAGCAACATACATTAGCTCCACATTCATTAAAAACTGAATGGAATTTAACTCACTCTCATAAGATTATTAACCCATTTATAACAATTGATTTAGATGATAATGACTTACCAATAAAACTTACAAAGATTTGGTTGGGACCAAAATCTCCGGAAAAGTATATCAATAAAAAACAATTCGAGGAATTATTAAGAAAGTCAAGAATTAATTATTCAGGTCACCACTCAGTTGATGTTGTTCTCTCTAACATAAAAAATTACAGATAGTATAACTTAAAATATTTTTCATTTAGGCAAGAAGTGCATTCCTATTCACATTGAAAACTATATACAGAAACACTAATTTATAACATAACTTGCTGCTTGTTTGGAACTCAATACGCTGAAACACACATTTGCAAAGGAATGTTACTTTCTGTATCGGAAAGTAACTCGTTTTTAAAGTATAATAATTTCATCAAACACTATGAAAACCCTCAAGTCATTATTAGTCCTGACGATAATAGTATTTATTCCATTTGGCATTATGATCTGGTTGAGGAATCATCAATCCACGGGATTTGCTTCTACTGAACTTATATTATATCCCCTGCTTTTTGGAGGGTCAAGTATTATCATCCTTCTTTTACTCAAAAAGTTCTTCCTGAAAGAAAAGCTATCAGATTTCAATTCAGGAAAAGGAAACATAGGAACAGATATATTATGGGGTTTTGCCTTAACGATCGCATATTTTATTCTTTTCTATATTGAAAGATATACCCTGATGGATATATTGAGCTTCAGGTCGAATACAGAGTTATTAGGATTAATGCTCGAAATGAGATCAAATCCATGGTTATTGCTCATTTGGTTCGGCCCGGTATTATGGATTGGAATTGCTCTTTACGAAGAACTTATCAGGGTATTTATTCTTACCAGCCTTTGGAAATTCTCTAAAAATAAGATCTGGATATTTACAGCAATATTGATTGCCTCTCTATTAATAGGATTTGCTCACTGGAGCCAGGGACCATATGGGATTGTAACAATAACTATTAAAAGTATTCTTGCTTGTTACTTCTTTTATAAGTATGAGCGTTTACTTCCTTTAATCATTGCACATGTATTTTATGATGGTATACAGGTCGCAACATTATTGATTACATATCCGCAATAAATTTGCAATCTCTAATTTATTCTGCATTTTGAATTTAGTAGGCTTGTAGCACCCCAATTCAGAATTCCTTTGTCTGAATTCTCTTTTCAGAATTCCCTGATGGCGCTCGTTTCAAACGAGTGAACCGCTTCTATGTTTTAATGGGCTCGCGTCTATAATCTATAATCTAAAGTCTATAATCTATAATCTAAAGTCTATAATCTATGGTCTAAGATCTATCTAATCACCGTCACCGTCCCATAGGGCTTGATCTTCCCATCGGTATCCGGCATCCCCTTCCAG
>CAZDWF010000022.1:22537-35068 GCA_964508895.1 uncultured Bacteroidales bacterium | reverse complement strand
AGGTCGCTTTGTTTTTTATAGGGGTATTATTCTTATTTTAGCATCACAATAAAAGTAGCAAGAAATAATGAAGATCAATATTAACAAAGTGGCTGATTTTTACGGCCAGAAAAGCATTTCAGCTTTTAAAAATGAAATAGAAAAACATTACGATTCAATTTATAATAAATCAGAAAAAGGAAATGATTTCCTTGGATGGATAGACCTGCCATCAGAATTTCCTGGAACATTATTGGATGATATCCTTCAAAAGGCCAATAATATCAAAGTTATAGCCGACATTTTCGTTGTTATCGGTATAGGTGGATCATATCTTGGTGCAAGAGCAGTTATAGGAGCACTTGAAAAAAATATTCACTTCCTGGATAAGAAAAGAGAATATCCTATAATACTTTTTGCAGGGCACAACATCAGTGAGAACTATTTGTCAGATTTGCTTAATGTACTCGATAATCACGATTATGCTATGGCTGTGATCTCCAAGTCAGGAACGACAACAGAGCCAGCCATTGCTTTCAGACTTTTAAAAAACCATCTGGAAGAAAAGTATGGAAAAGATAATTCTACTGAAAGAATTATTGCCATCACTGATAAAGAAAAAGGGGCATTGAGAACATTAGCTGATAAAGAATCTTATGCAACTTACACAGTACCTGATGACGTAGGTGGCAGATATTCCGTTCTTTCCCCCGTTGGATTGCTTCCAGTTGCTGTTGCTGGCTTTGACATTAAAAAGCTACTGGATGGAGCGAAGGATATGGAGGAGTTTATAAAGAACAATACGAAAAATTTTTATGATAATCCGGTATCTCTTTATGCAGCTGCAAGAAATGCCCTTTATAACAAGGGGAAAAAAACAGAGATCCTGGTAAATTATGAGCCGGAATTATTCTATATGTCAGAATGGTGGAAACAACTCTATGGTGAAAGTGAAGGGAAAGAACATAAAGGGATCTTTCCTGCTGCAGTAAGTTTCACTACTGATCTTCATTCGATGGGGCAATACATTCAGGATGGATTAAGAAATATTTTTGAAACCATATTGCTAGTTGAAAAGCCAAAACAGGAATTAAGAATTCCCTCAAATGAGGATAATCTCGACAAGCTAAATTATATTTCAGGAAAAAGAATTCATGAGGTAAATGCGCAGGCAGCACTGGGAACAAAGATTGCACATAACGAAGGAGACGTTCCAACTATTGAAATAAGCATTGAGAAACTGGATGAATACAACCTTGGCAAGTTGATATATTTCTTCGAGATGGCCTGTGCAGTTAGCGGTTATATTCTTGGTGTAAATCCGTTTGACCAACCAGGAGTTGAAGATTATAAGAATAATATGTTTGCACTACTCGGTAAACCAGGATTTGAGAAAGAAACAGAAAAGATAAAGAAGAAACTTAATATATGATGAAGCCAATTAAAATACTTAGCCTGATACTGGTAATAAGCATAGTCTCATGTAGCAAGCAAAATGATGATCTGGATAAGTATTCCTGGTTACTCGGTAACTGGAAAACAACCAAAGGATCTACTGTATATGAATACTGGAAAGCTGAAAATGATACACTATATTCAGGGATTGGGTATAGATTATATGGGACTGACACTATAATTGCAGAGAATTTAAAAATAGTGAAAAGAGAAGACAGGATCATATATTATGCCAGTGTTCCGGATCAGAATAATGGAAGAACTATCAGCTTCAATCTTGTGTCAACAACATCAGACTCCATAGTATTTGAAAATCCCAGTCATGATTTCCCGAACAGGATCACCTATTTGAAAAAAAGAAAGGATAAGATGAAAATGGTTTTAACGGGGTTTCAGAAGAGGAAGAGTATTGAAGTAATTATGGAACGGATTCCATAGAAAGCACCAAGTTACAAATCTCAAATTACAAATTCCAAGCAAATTCCAAAAAACTAATTCAAAATTTCAAAGGTGCAAAATGTTAACTTTTACAAGTTTGTAATTTAATTATTGTGATTTGGAACTTGCTTGGAATTTGTAATTTATTTTTTGAGATTTCATACTTGACTTTTGCTTGGAATTTATAATTTGCTATTTGGAATTTATTATAAGTTCTTCTATTATTTTCGGGAAATATTCATATTCCAATTCATGTATCTTTTCAGCCAGTGAATCAGGAGTATCATCAGGTTCTACCTTCACTCTGACCTGGAATATTATTTTTCCCTCATCATATTCTTCATTTACATAATGAATAGAAATTCCTGATTCCTTATCTCCTGATTCAATAACAGCTTCATGCACTTTCGCGCCATACATCCCTTTACCACCGTATTTTGGTAATAATGCAGGATGAATGTTGACTATACTATTTGGATATTCCTTTAAAAGATTATCCGGTATCAGCCATAAAAATCCTGCAAGAACAATTATATCAATATTGTTTAATTTAAGCAGGTCTGAGATATTGTCAGATTTATAAAATTCTTCCCTTGAGAATATTACGGAAGGGATATCTAGCTTTCTGGCTCTTTCGATCACATAAGCATTTTTATTGTTTGTTAATATTAATGAAACCTTAGCTGTTTGTTTTTCAATGAAATACTTTGCAATCTGTTCTGCATTAGTTCCATTTCCTGAGGCGAAAATTGCAATTTGCTTCATATTTATGAATAGTTATAATTAAGAATTTCTATTTATTTCACTAAAATGGGCAAACTTTCTCATTTACAGAGAGATTTGCACAAATCCGCAAATACTTATTTTTCAGCAAGATACAAAAAATAGCTTTTAAATTTCTAAAATTTAACTTGGATTATTTTTCGAAATTGTATTTCTTTGCAGCCAGTTTAACCAAAAAATTAAGATATGTCTGACATTTCAGCAAGAGTAAAAGCTATCATAGTTGATAAGCTTGGAGTAGATGAAAACGAAGTAACTAATGAAGCAAGTTTTACCAACGATTTAGGTGCTGACTCACTTGATACAGTTGAGTTAATCATGGAATTCGAAAAAGAATTCAACATAGCTATCCCTGACGATCAAGCGGAAAAGATTGGTTCTGTAGGCGATGCTATACAATACATCGAAGATAACGCAAAATAACAATTTCCTGAACATATGGAATTAAAGCGCGTTGTTGTAACCGGATTAGGAGCACTAACTCCTTTAGGCAATACCGTAGACGACTATTGGAACGGACTTGTTAATGGAGTTAGTGGTGCTGATAATATCACCCATTTTGATGCATCCAAGTTCAAAACTCAATTTGCTTGTGAAGTAAAAGGTTTGGACATGTCGGAATATTTTGACAGAAAAGAGGGTCGAAAGTATGATCAATATGCAAAGTATGCACTTATTGCAACTGATCAGTCGATAGCAAATTCAGGTTTAGACCTTGATATTATTGATCGTGACAGAGTTGGTGTAATCTGGGCATCTGGTATTGGTGGATTGGATACCTTTCAGAATGAAGTTATGGCTTATGCCAGAGGAGAAGGAATTCCAAGATTCAACCCTTTCTTCATCCCGAAAATGATCGCTGATATTGCCGCAGGTCATATCTCCATCAAACATGGTTTCAGAGGGCCAAATTTTGCAACAGTTTCAGCATGTGCCTCATCAGCAAATGCATTAATAGATGCCTTTAACTATATCAGATTAGGTAAATCCAATATCTTTATTTGTGGTGGATCAGAAGCTGCAATTACCGATGGTGGTATAGGTGGATTTAATGCGATGCATGCTATCTCTACACGTAATGAAGATCCTAAAACCGCTTCACGGCCTTTCGATAAAGATCGTGACGGATTTGTTCTTGGTGAAGGTGGATGTAGCTTGATATTTGAAGAACTTGAACATGCTAAAAAACGTGGAGCGACAATTTTAGCAGAAGTTGCAGGCTGTGGACTTTCTGCCGATGCATATCATATGACCTCCCCTCACCCTGAAGGTGAAGGAGCAGCACTGTCAATGAAATGGGCTTTGGAAGATGCTGAGATGAATAAAGAAGAAATTGATCATATCAATACTCATGGAACATCAACTCCATTAGGAGACATTGCAGAACCCAAAGCTATTGTAAATCTGTTTAAAGATCATGCCTACAATATCAATATAAATTCCACCAAATCGATGACAGGCCACCTTTTAGGTGCTGCTGGTGCAATTGAAGCTATTGCATCCATCCTTGCTTTACAAAATGATGTTGTACCTCCTACGATCAACCACTTTACGGATGATCCTAATATCGATAATAAATTGAATTTTACATATCACAATGCACAGGAAAGAGTCGTGAATGCTGCACTGTCAAATACATTTGGTTTTGGCGGACATAATGCAACAGTCATTTTTAAGAAATTCAAAGGATAATTTGTATTTTGAAAATTACCCGCTTACTAAAATTCAGGACTTCTACAGATACTAAGTTTTCTCAAGCAATAAAAAATGTTTTTGGATTCAATCCATCCAATATTCATTTGTATAAACTTGCTTTCCGCCACAGATCTGTTGCTGGAAATGTTAATGGTGTTAAGATCAACAACGAACGCCTGGAATACCTTGGCGATGCCGTACTTGGATCTGTTGTTGCAGATTTCCTGTTTAAAAAATTCCCACTGAAAGATGAAGGATTTCTTACCGAAATGAGATCCAAAATAGTCTGCAGGTCAAGATTAAATAAACTGGCAATAAAGTTAGGTCTCGACAAGCTAATTCAATCATCTCCTGAAACTAAGGTATTAAGCCGTTCCATTAAAGGTGACGCTTTTGAAGCTTTTATTGGAGCCCTATACCTTGACAAAGGATACAAATTTACCAGGAATATTATCATTAAAAGGATAATAAATGTCCACCTCGATATTGATGAACTTGAAAATGAAGAAACAAATTTCAAAAGCAAATTAATTGAATGGACACAGAAGGAAAGAAAGAATATTGTTTTTAACGTTATCGATGAAATAGGTGAAGGCTTTTCAAAACAATATATAGTTGAAGTAGTTATTGATGATGGTAAGATCGCAGAAGGGAGAGATTTCTCAATTAAAAATGCCGAAAAAAATGCTGCTGAAAAAGCCTGTAGTATTTTGATTAAAGATGAATGATTTCCTGTAACCACTTTTATATTTTATTTTGTAATTTTAAAGAATATTGTCTCAATGGATAATTAGCTCAGGATATTAACTATCAGATATACCTATGTCAAAGATCATTACATTTAATATTGATTATGATAACGATTATCAGATAATAGGAATATCTTCCCACCTGAAAGCCTACAAACTCATTTACTTCCTGAATAATGTGCTTCAATACAAATTCAAACGTACCCGGGATCTGTTTGTAAACAAAAAAAAAGAAAGCATATTTTACTCAACCTATATTTTCAGGGATATTGATTCAAGAATAGAGTATTGTTTGATTTCAAATCACCATCCTGATCAAAAACTCATACCTTTATTAAAACAAATTGATTATTTCCTGGTAATAAAATATTTACAGGAAAATAGAACAATAGCTGAACTGGTAAGTAAGATCAAGAATATACCCAGAATATTAACTGCATATAAAATTGACGACAAGGCATTTAAGGATATTGAGGTACTGCTAAACGATATAGAAATGCATATGTTAGAAAACAAATAAGAATATAAACACAAATTACTTAATATGGGATTATCAAAAATTGGATTAGCGTATCACCAGATAGGAAGAGCCAAAGAAATAATTGGTATAGCCCTGAAATATGGCTTTGGTGCTTTTGTTACCAGGAGTGGTTTTGGAAGGATCTTTGTTTCAAAGAAAAGACTAAGCTATATTGAGTCACATACCAAAAATCAAAGGATAAGGATGGCTATTGAAGATCTTGGCCCTACTTTTATTAAGTTTGGGCAGATACTTGCTGACAGGCCGGATTTAATTTCCAAAGATTTACGTGCAGAATTGAAAAGACTGCAGGATGCCGCTCATCCACTCGATGATAATATTGCCATACAGGAAATTGAAAAGCAATTAAAAAAGCCTATTAAGGAAGTATTTAAAGAACTTAATCCAAAGCACATTGCATCGGCTTCAATCGGTCAAGCATATAAGGGAACTTTAAAGAGTGGTGAAGAAGTGGTGGTAAAGATTCAACGACCTGGAATAGATAAGAAAATCAAGCTTGATCTTAGCCTGATGAGTTTTTTTGCTGAAAGAGTTCAAAAAAGTAATCCTGAATTCCAGGCAATAAATATAGTAGGAGTTGTAGAAGAATTTGGGAAGTCGATAAAAAATGAACTTAATTTCAGTCATGAAGCATCCAATGCCATTCGCTTCGCAAGGATGTTTGAGAAAGATAGCAGCATTTATACACCAAAGATATTTTCACAATATACAAGTACAAAGATTCTTGTTGAAGAGTTCATTTCAGGATTTAAAGTTGACGATATCGAAGTTTTAAAAAAGAATGGTATAGATCCAGTTGAAATTGCTCATAACGGAGCCAGGTTGATCTTCGAACAGATCTTTAATTTCGGATTTTTTCACGCTGATCCTCATTCAGGAAATATCTTCATTTTAAAAGATGGAAGGATAGTATTTATTGATTTTGGCATGATGGGTAAGCTAAGGCCATATCAACTCGACTTTCTGGGGAAATACGTGATGGGATATTTACAGAAAGACCCTCACAAGATGACCGAATCATTACTTCTTCTTTCAGGAAAAAAGCACTTTGACAGATTCGAAGAGCTTGAATTTGAGATCTCAGATATGATGAAACAATACCAGTATTCATCATTAAAAGAGATTAATTTCGGAGAGGTGATGAATAAATCAATAGATATTATTGTTGCTTTCGGACTAAGCATACCTCCTACAATTTATCTCTTGATAAAAGCACTCATCACCATTGAAGGTGTAGCAACCATGCTGAATCCAAAGATTGATATTGCCAAAGAAATGCAACCTTTTGCTACTACACTCCTAAAAAAACAATTTAGCCCACTAAGGTTTGCCAAAGACTTCTATAGAACTGTAGGCAGCTTTTTCCAGCTTTTACATGATCTGCCAGGTGATATCTCAGAGATTATGTATAAAACCAAGCAGGGCCAATTAAAAATTCAACTTGACCATAAAGGGCTTGAACCTATGATCATGAAAATAGACCAGGTAAGTAAGAGAATTTCCATTGCAATTATTCTAGCAGCTTTGATCATAGGTGCTGCTATAATTTCTGTGTGGGAACATACCAGATGGGTAGGTAGTGCAATATTCCTTGGAGCTGGATTTTTTGCCTTCTGGATGCTTGCTAAGCTTATCAAAAAGGGGAAGATATAAAATGATGAATGATAATTAAAATATTTAACAATAAAGAATTTCTGAAAAACCTTATTTTCTTAACTTTGCACATATTTCTAAATTAATTGACAATGAAAAGAATTCTTTTTCTTTTATCAGTGGTTATTATTCTGGCATCATGTGGTACAGGAAACACAAAAACGGATAAAGCTAAAACTGATACCGAAACAAAAAATAATACATCTCAACAACAAACAACAATTGAGGATACTACAAGTACTAACGAAGACATTCAGCCATTTTCTACCGACATGAAATCACCTGAAGCCAAACAGCATTTCAAAAATGGAACCAACCTCTATGAAATGAGTAACTGGAATGCTGGAGTAAAAGAATTCAAGGCAGTAATCGATTTTGATCCGGAAAATACTAAAGCTTATTATAATTTGGGATATGGCCAGTTTCAACTTGGAGATATGGCAGGCGCAATGAAGTCCTTTACATATGCTATAAATCTTAATCCTGATGATACATTATCATTATTATACAGAGGACTGGTTTATTACACTCTCCAGGATTTTTTACAAGCCATGAATGATTACAACAGGGCATTGGAGATAAATCCAAACTATGCTAAGGTGTATTATAACCGTGGTACAGTTAAAGGACAATTAAAAGATTATATTGGGGCAATACATGATTTTGATAAAGCAATTTCATTGAAATCAAAATATGGAGAGGCTTTTTATAATCGCGGACTTGCAAACTGGTTCCTGGGCAAAAAATACGAGGCTTGCTACGATTGGCAAAAAGCCTTAGAGTATGGCTTTTTCGAGGCAGAAAAAGCCATTAAAGCATACTGTAGCGGAAACAATTAGTTTAATTTTACCCTACCTGAAGAAACAGCAACTGCATAATCACCCTCCTGAGAATCTTCGTTAATAAGTCTGCCTTTTTTATAGACCTTTACATTCACAGAAGCATCTTTGTCATTTGCCTGAGCTGAAAGATAATAATATTCACTTGATAAACATGAATAAGAATGTTTCCATCCGCTTCTCACTTCCGGCTCCTGTATTGTATGCTGTCCGCAGGTAAAAGTAACATTAAATGTTCCTGAATTACCCTTCACAATATACTTTATCTTATCTTTATTTTTGTAAAAAAGATTAAGCATATTATTTTCACATTGGTTACCATAAATATACGAAATGAATACCTTAGAAGCAATAAAAACACGTAGGAGCATAAGAAAATATACATCGGTAAAAATTGAAACAGAGAAGATCCAGAAAATCCTTCAGGCAGGTATGCAAGCTCCAAGTGCAAGAAACCGACAGCCATGGCAGATTATTGTTGTTGATGATAAAGAGATGCTTCAAAAACTTTCAGTTGCACATCCCTATGGTAAAATGCTCATTGGTGCAAGCCATGCTATTCTTATTTGTGGTGACAAAACTTTAGAAAAAGAAGAAAGTTATTTAACACAAAATTGCTGTGCAGTAACACAGAATATGTTACTTGCCATTCATGACCTGAAACTTGGTGCTGTTTGGCTGGGTGTTCAACCCAGAAAACCCAGGATTGATGCAATTAGTAAATTATTAGGCCTTCCTGAAAATGTATTTCCTGTTGCACTATTATCTTTAGGATATCCTGATGAGAAAAAAGAAGCAGAAGATCGGTATAATCCGGTGAGGGTGCATTGGAACCGATGGTAATAAATGCAGAATGCAGATTAGAGATCAACGATTTAAAATCTATTTCAAATCTAAAATCTATCTGAAACCGTTCAATTCTATAAACTTTCATACAAAATTGATACTTAGTAATAGACTGGTAATCAAAGAATAATTGCACATTTTTAAAAAATGTAATTAAATAAAGGAACGAATGATTGATAAAAGTATTAAGTAATAAACTTGTAATACTTTAATTATGAAAAGAGATATTTTAGAGGATAGACTGATAGATTTTTCTGTTGAAATTGTAAAGCTTACTGAAACACTTAATAAATCAAATTATGTTAAAATAATTAATGACCAAATTATTAGGTCAGGACTTTCAGTTGCTCTGAATTATGGTGAAGCTCAAAGTGCTGAATCAAGGAAAGATTTTATCCGCAAAATGAGAATATCTCTTAAAGAGCTTAGAGAAACCAAAATAGCTCTTAAAATTATTAGTAAGATAATTGATGAAACTGATGATGAAAGATTACAAAAATTAATAATAGAAGTTAATGAGTTGATTTCAATATTTGTAGCAAGCATTAATACTGCAACCAAAAACCTACAAAATCTTAGATAAAAGATTTAAGATTATTCAATAGTTATTAAATCTTAGATAGTTTATAGATCGTTGATCTCTAATCTGCATTCTGCATTCCTGCGAAGCAGACTATTCAGCAAGGACAAGTATCTTATTCTCATGCACTTCTAAAACCCCACCATTAATTTCAATATTCTTTACATTGTTGTTTTCTTCTTTGATCTTAATAGTTCCTTTTTTCAGGATGGAGATCATGGGAGCGTGGTTTTTCAGGATTTCAAAAGAGCCATCATAACCGGGAAGCTGAACAAGAGTTGCTTCTCCATCAAAAACAGTGGCATCTGGTGTTATTATTTCCAGTTTCATAAGTACTGATGCTTTTAGGCCTGGCTCTCAGCCATCATTTTCTTACCTTTTTCTATGGCTTCATCAATAGTGCCAACAAGGTTGAAGGCAGCTTCAGGATATTCATCTACCTCACCATCCAGTATCATGTTAAATCCTTTGATGGTATCCTCAATACTCACCATAGTGCCAGGAATTCCTGTAAACTGCTCAGCGACAAAGAAAGGTTGTGAAAGGAATCTCTGAACCCTTCTTGCACGGTGAACAACAAGTTTATCCTCTTCTGAGAGTTCTTCCAGACCAAGGATGGCAATAATATCCTGTAATTCTTTATAACGCTGCAGAATTTCTTTTACTTTTTGTGTTGTATTATAATGCTCATCACCTAACACATCCGGTGTTAATATCCTTGAAGTTGAATCCAGTGGATCCACAGCAGGATAAATACCAAGCTCAGCAATCTTACGGCTCAGTACGGTAGTGGCATCAAGGTGAGCAAAAGTTGTTGCAGGAGCAGGGTCTGTAAGGTCATCTGCAGGAACATAGATTGCCTGAACAGAAGTGATAGATCCTCTTTTGGTAGAAGTGATCCTCTCCTGGAGAATACCCATTTCCGTTGCAAGTGTTGGCTGATACCCTACCGCTGAAGGCATACGTCCCAGAAGTGCAGATACCTCTGAACCAGCCTGTGTAAAACGAAATATATTATCAATGAAGAAAAGTATATCACGCCCACCTGATTTCTCATCACCATCACGGAAATATTCAGCAAGTGTAAGCCCTGAAAGAGCAACCCTTGCACGTGCGCCAGGAGGCTCGTTCATCTGACCGAATACCAGTGTTGCCTGTGATTCTTCCAGCATTTTACGGTCAACAAGTGACAGGTCCCAACCGCCAGCTTCCATATCTTTCAGAAACTCATCGCCATATTTAATAACTCCTGATTCAATCATCTCTCTCAAGAGGTCATTACCTTCACGTGTTCTCTCACCTACTCCACCAAATACTGAAAGTCCTGAATATTTCTTGGCAATATTATTAATAAGCTCCATTATGATAACTGTCTTACCAACACCGGCACCACCAAAAAGACCAATCTTTCCACCCTTTGAATAAGGCTCGATAAGGTCAATAACCTTAATACCTGTGTAAAGCACCTCCTGAGAAGTTGAAAGATTTTCAAATTTAGGCGGTTCCCTGTGAATCGGATATGGATTGTTTTTTTGAACCGGTCCTAAGCCATCGATGGTCTCACCGATAACATTGAATAATCTTCCCCGGATATCTTCACCGGTAGGCATTGTAATCGGGCCTCCTGTAGAGATCACTTCCATGCCACGACGAAGTCCGTCAGTTGAGTCCATCGCAACGGTACGCATGGTACTTTCACCGATATCCTGCTGACACTCAAGAACGATAGTATGACCAAGGTCATTGGTTACCGTTAATGCATCATAAATATTAGGAAGTTTTACATCATCATCAAAAGTTACATCAATAACAGGGCCGATGATCTGAGAAATAGAACCTTTAACTTTTTCTGCCATGAATTAAATAATTTGCGCAAAGATAAAATAAGTATAACATAATCTCTAATCCTATGGTCTTTTTTTTGGAATTTATCTAAATAAGACCTCAGGCATTGCTAATAAGCAATAATCAAACAAATACATCATGGTAATGTTCAAATTTAACAAACAGGTTTTACAGGGTTAACAGAATTTTGATTATACGATTAAACGATCTTTAAATTGGCAGGAGGGCAGAAATATTACATCATGTAATTGAAGTCGTTAAAAACAAAACATAATGTTATATGTTAACTTTAAAACTTTAACTTAGTGGAACAAACCACAAACACCCCCTATTATGCCTAATATATTGATGGATCCAATCGGCCGGCTCATGGGACTAAGATATAAGTCTCATCCATGGCATGGAATAGATATCGGAAAAGATGCTCCCGATGTTATCATGACTTTTATAGAAATGGTTACTACCGACACCGTTAAGTACGAAGTGGATAAGGTGACAGGATATCTTCGTCTTGACAGGCCTCAGAAATATTCAAACACTGTTCCTGCATTATACGGTTTTATCCCACAAACTTTCTCCGGTGAGTCTGTTGCAGAATATTGCAGGGAGAAAACCGGGAAAAAAAATGTGAAGGGTGATGGTGACCCAATTGATATTTGTGTTTTAACAGAAAAGCAGATTGTTCATGGAGACATCCTTGTCAGGTCACGACCAATTGGTGGTTTCAGAATGCTGGATGGCAATGAATCTGACGATAAGATCATTGCGGTGCTAAATAATGATGCTGTTTATGGTGATTATAAAGACATAACTGATTGTCCAGAGTTGGTTATCGACAGGCTTAAACATTACTTTTTAACATATAAAGATCTCCCAGGGAAGGAAAGGGATGTGGAAATAACACACACCTTCGGTATTGAGGAAGCTCATGAGATCATAAGAAGGTCCATAACCGACTATAATCATAAATTTGATACGCTGGATTCTGCTTTGTCGGATGTATAATAATTTATCCGATGCCTGCAATACATTTTTGGGACATGCTAAACCTGAGCCCTATAATAAGGATTATTAAACAGACTCTCCTATTAAAGTAGCAGGAGTGCAATCTGTAACTTTAACCATAAC
>CAZDWF010000022.1:0-22437 GCA_964508895.1 uncultured Bacteroidales bacterium | reverse complement strand
CATAACGCACAGGACTAAGATCTGCATAAGTCTCTTCTGATGAGAGTATAACATTAATTGCTTTTTGTCCTTCTGCAGCCTGAGTCAATAAGGCAGGAAGATCACGATAGGAATCTGGCCCTGCAATAATATCAACAGCTTCTTCTTCCAGCAATTTCTCTTTCAACCTTTCAGCCATGCAACCCAGCAAGCCTATTCTGAGGTCTGGATTTTTCTTTTTTAGTGCTTTGAGCTCTTTTAGTCTTTTCCAAATTCTTTGCTCGGCATTATCACGTATTGAGCATGTATTCAGGAATATCAGATCAGCCTGATCGGCTTTCTCCAGAACCTCATATCCCTTCTCATTCAGAACAGAAACTACAATTTCACTATCGGAAAAATTCATCTGACAGCCATAGGTTTCAATATATAGTTTCATATTTTTCATTAGCAGGCAAATGTATAACAAATTCGTGATTCGTGACGCGTAACGCGAAAGGCGTAATAAATAACAGATTGCTTACATCTGTTAAAACTAAACAAAAAAAACTTGTATTTGTTAAGGAACAAAAGGACAAAAAAAGTATTAATACATAAAAGACTTGCTTTTATAAGTTTTTATTGTTTTACATTTGCAGCGGATTTATTTACAAATTTTGTTCTGAAAATATAGCTTAGTATGGCTAAAAACCTTGTTATTGTAGAGTCACCAGCGAAAGCCAAGACCATAGAAAAGTTCCTCGGTAAGGATTACATGGTAAAATCCAGCTTCGGGCATGTGATGGATTTATCGAAAAAAGACCTTGGAGTAGACATAGAAAATGGATTTGTTCCTGAGTATAAAGTTTCTGACGACAAGAAAAAGATAGTGTCGGAATTAAAGAAAGATGCTAAGGCAGCGGAGATGATCTGGCTGGCAACTGATGAAGACCGTGAAGGAGAAGCCATTTCATGGCATCTATTCAATGCCCTGAAACTTGAGGAAGAAAAAACAAAAAGAATTGTCTTCCATGAGATCACCAAAAATGCAATAACAGCAGCTATTGAAAATCCACGCTCCATCGACAGAAATCTTGTTAATGCCCAGACTGCCAGGAGGGTACTTGATCGCCTTGTCGGATATGAACTATCTCCTTTACTCTGGAAAAAGGTAAAACCAGCACTTTCAGCGGGAAGGGTTCAGTCTGTTGCTGTTCGATTGATCGCTGAAAGAGAAGATGAAATTCAGAAATTTAAAAGTACTTCCAACTACAGGATCACAGCTCAGTTCTATATAAATAATGGCAATAAGAATTCCACCCTGGATGCTGAACTTCCAAAACGTTTCAAAGAACTTGAAGAAGCAAAACGTTTCCTGGAAACATGTATTGGAGCTAATTATACTGTTGACGCCATAGAAACCAAACCGGCAAAAAGATCTCCGGCACCTCCATTTACAACATCTACTCTTCAGCAGGAAGCAAGCCGCAAACTGGGTTTATCAGTTAGCAATACCATGCGTATAGCACAGCAGCTTTATGAATCAGGACTTATAACCTATATGAGAACAGACTCAGTTAATATGTCAGGTATGGCTCTTGGAGTTGCCAGAAGCACAATCACAGACATGTATGGTGAGAATTATGTAAAGATCAGAAAATACAAAACCAAAGCTAAAGGTGCACAGGAAGCTCACGAAGCTATCAGGCCCACCTATATCAATAATACTGAGATTTCAGGTGATGCACAACAGAAAAGACTATACAACCTGATCTGGAAAAGGACCATCGCATCTCAGATGAGTGATGCCCTGCTGGAAAAGACAAATGTTGACATTAATATTAGCACTACTAAAGAAAAGATGGTTGCTACAGGTGAGGTGATCACTTTTGATGGCTTCCTGAAAGTATACTCCGAATCAACCGATAATGGTAACGGTGATGAAGAAATGAAAGGAGTTCTTCCTTCATTGACAATCGGTCAACAACTTGACTTCAAAGAGATGAATGCTACAGAAAGATTCACTCAGGCACCTTACAGATTTACAGAAGCATCTCTGGTTAAGAAAATGGAAGAACTGGGAATTGGAAGACCATCCACTTATGCACCAACTATTTCAACGATTCAAAAGAGAGAATATGTTGTGAAAGATACCAAAGAAGGTGCGTTAAGAGATATTCAAACATTACAGCTTATTGGTTCGGAAATCAAAGAGAAGTCCAAAAAGGAAAAGACCGGCTATGAGAAGAACAAACTCTTCCCAACTGACCTTGGAATCATCGTAAACAAATTCCTTTTACAATACTTTAAAGACATTCTGGATTATAATTTCACTGCTGATGTAGAGAAAAAATTTGATGAGATAGCAGGAGGCAAAAGAATATGGAATGATATGATAGGTGACTTCTATACTCCATTTCATGATAAGATTGAAGATACCCAGGAGAAGTCGAAACGATTCAGTGGAGAAAAAGAGCTGGGAATCGATCCTGACTCAGGAAAGAAAGTCTTTGTTAAGCTTGGAAGATATGGCCCTATGGTTCAGATCGGTGAAGTTACAGATGAGGAGAAACCAAAGTTTGCAGGACTGAAAAAAGATCAAAGCATTGAAACCATAAGCCTGGAAGAAGCCCTTGAGCTTTTCAATTTCCCTAAATCCATTGGTTCATATGAAGGCGAAGAAATGGTTGTGGCTATTGGAAGATTTGGTCCGTTTGTGAGACATAAAGGAGCATTTTACTCAATCCCAAGGCAGGAAGATCCTGCTGATGTGGGGGAAGAAAGGGCTATAGAAATCATTGAAGCAAAACGCAAGGCAGATAGGGAAAAGATAATCAAAACATTTGATGAAAATAAAGATGTACAGGTGTTAAAAGGAAGATATGGCCCATATATCTCCATTGAAAAAAATAACTTCAAAATACCAAAAGGTACAGATCCTGAAACTTTAACTCTTGAAGACTGTATAAAGATATCAGAAGATCCAAAGAATGCCCCTAAAAAGAGGTTCCCTCGCAAGGGGAAAAAATAGCAATTCATTATTGCTGAAAAGGGCGAATTAATTATCTTTGGTTAAGTTAATCCATAACTATGGAAATAAATATTTACTTCGAGCCTTTAGAGCCTGAATCGCTAAATATAACTGATGAATTTGCAGCCAAAAAAATTGGCGATATTGTTGATGCATATACAGAAAAGGGAAGTTTTCCTGATCTGGATGAAACAGATATAGCCATACTGGGTGTTAATGAAGACCGCAATGCATTTGATAATCCAGGATGCAATCATGCACCTGACTTTATAAGAAAACACCTCTATAAATTATTTAAAGGAAGTTACAATCTCAAACTGGCAGACCTAGGAAATATCAAGCAGGGATTTTCTGTTGATGACACATATTTTGCCCTCACTTCAGTTGTGGAAGAATTAATCAGGAATGACATCTTCCCCATTATACTGGGAGGCAGCCAGGATCTCACATATGCACAGTACAAGGGTTATAACAATCTTGGAAAGATTATCAACCTACTGTCTGTTGATTCAATTTTTGATATAGAACAGCAGGAAGATGGAATCACATCAAGATCTTATTTAAGCAATATTATACTTCACCAACCTAATTATCTATTCAATTTCACTAACCTTGGATATCAATCCTATCTGCTTGACCCTGAGGCTATAAAGCTAATTGACCAGTTATATTTTGATGCCTACAGACTAGGAAAAGTGAGAAGCGACATGGAAGAAACTGAACCCATTATCCGAAACTGCGACCTAATGAGTTTCGATGTTTCAGCCATACGTTTTTCAGATGCTCCGGGAAATAATAATGCATCTCCCAATGGTTTTTATGGAGAGGAAGTTTGCAGGATCATGCGTTATGCCGGATTAAGCGATAAACTGAGTTCACTGGGCATCTACGAATACAACCCTTCACTGGATATCAATGAATTATCAGCAAAGCTCATTGCACAAATGATATGGCATTTCTTTGATGGATATTATAGTCGCATGAATGATTATCCTGCCAAGAACATGGAAGATTTTCTGAAATTCCTTGTGAAAGTGGAAGAACAGGATGATGAAGTGGTCTTTTATAAAAGCAAAAAAAGCGAACGCTGGTGGATGGAGATCCCCGTTGACCTCAATCTAAAAGCCAAATACCAGAGCCAGCATATCATTCCATGCTCCTTGCGCGATTACCAGATCGCCTGCGAAGACGTGATCCCGGATCGCTGGTGGCAGTTTTATCAGAAGATGGTATGAAATAAGGTTCTTGGCACTGGGCGCTGGGTTCTGGGGCTTCAGTGGGTATGTAGACTTTCCTATTTCAAGCGGTCCGGATTCTCTGAAAGGAAGCCCTTCCAACTAGAATATTTTTTTTCCTGATTAGTATTATTTCCCTGGAAGTAGTGGCAAACTGCAACAGCAAGACCATCGGTGGCATCCATATATTCAGGAGGTTCATCCATAATGACCATCCTTGATAGCATGGCAGCTACCTGTTCTTTTGATGAATTACCTTTTCCGGTTATAGATTGCTTGATCTTTCGTGGAGAATATTCAAAGACCGGGATATTCCTGGAAAGAGCAGCAGCTATTGCAACTCCCTGTGCACGCCCAAGTTTTAACATACTTTGCACGTTCTTTCCAAAGAATTGGGCTTCTATGGATAACTCATCAGGATTGTATGAATTGATAAGATTAAGTGTACGATCGAAAATCATCTGGAGCTTTGTATAATGATCTGAAATCTTATTGAGCTTGATAACCCCCATAGTAATCAACTCAATTTTATTACCTTTATGGTGAATAAGCCCGTAACCCATGATAGTGGTTCCGGGATCAATTCCAAGTATGATTCTATCGTTGTTCGCTTTGCTCATTTAGCATTGATATGAAAACAAAAATACGGAAAACATATAACTTTATCATCAGGGCAGTGATAATACTGCTGACTTTCGGCTTCATTTACAAAGAGGTTTTTCATACGCATGATTTCGAAAGTATTATCGATTCATTCACAAATATTTTCTCAGAAAGAAGTTTCTATACTAACCTTAGCCTTATAATCATATTAATGTTTATTAACTGGGGTGTGGAAACATTCAAATGGCAATTCCTGATACGAAAAATCGAGAAGGTAACATTCTTCAAAGCTTATGAAGCTGTGCTTAGTGGTGTGGCAGTTTCTTCTTTTACGCCCAACAGAATAGGAGATTATTTTGGAAGGGTTTTTATTCTGGAGAAAGCTAACAGGATAGAAGGGATACTTATTACACTTATCGGGAGTATCTCCCAGTTCTTTGTGATGACTTTCACTGGAACTATTGCCCTGGCTATAATTGTAATCCAGTTTAAAACAGAACTGATCTCTTACCTTGAGGTATCAGAAAAGATGTTTTTTATGCTCTATGGAGCATTGGGAATTATTGCCACATTGATATTTACTTTCCTGATCCTTTTATTCCTGAATGTTTCTGTGATCACAGATTTCACCAATTATTTGCTCAAAGACAGGTTCAGAAAACTAAAAAATTATCTAAAAGTATTTAAGTTTTATAATGCTTCTGAGATCTTAAAGGTTTTAGGATTGAGCTTTTTAAGATATCTTATTTTTAGTATACAGTTCTATATATTACTGCGTATGTTTATGATACCCATTCCATTTTTCCAGGGATTTGTTATCATAACATTGATTTTCCTGATAATGACTTTTTTACCTACTATTGCAATTGTGGAGTTGGGCATCAGAGGATCTGTTTCTCTGTATTTCTTCGGACTATTCTTTGCAAAAGCAGGAATACAAAGCATTGATCACGAATTAGGAACCCTGGCTGCTTCTTCAACTTTGTGGCTTATAAATATTGCCGTGCCTGCTCTTATGGGAGCTATCTTTGTTTTCAACCTGAAATTCTTCAGAAAAAATGACTGACATTCTTTGCGTCATATTCATTTGTATTGCTGTAGTTTATTCAGCACTCACTTTTGTTTTAACTGCAGGATGGTTTACTATCAGACCTTGCAGAAAAAAAGATTATGAACAGGATGTAATGGTCAGTGTGATTGTTCCATTAAAGAACGAAGAAGAAAATATAAGTTTTATTTTAAAGGAAATTATGTCCCAGGATTATTCTGCAGACAAAACCGAGATCATATTTATTGATGACAGGTCTGTAGATGCAACCCATGAAATCCTTTCTTCATTAAAACTGGAAAACTCCGACAGAAATATTAAAATCCTCCAAACCGAAGAAACATCCTGTGGAAAGAAAAATGCAATTGAAAAGGCCGTTCATGAAAGCACAGGACAATTAATTCTCACAACTGATGGTGATTGCAGGATAGGCAGCAAATGGATCTCTTCTATAGTCAGAACTTATAAATCACATAAACCAAAAATGATTAGCGGACCTGTCAGCTTGAATCCTGTTAAAGGATTTTTCGGAATGTTCCAGGCAATAGAGTTTTTAAGTCTGGTTGCCAGCGGAGCAGGATCAGTAAAAGCAGGAATTCCTGTAATGTGTAACGGAGCCAATCTTGCATATGAAAAGGAAGCATTTTTGATAGTTAATGGATTTGCAGGTAATAAAAAATTTGAATCGGGAGATGATATTTTTCTTTTACAAAAGATCAAAAAGGAATTTGGAGGAAAAGCCGTAAGCTTCATTAAAGATCAGGATGCAATTGTCAGAACAAATCCTGTGAAGAGCTTTAAAGAATTCTTCAATCAAAGAAAACGATGGGTATCCAAAAGCAGTGGATATACTGATCCCTGGATGGTATTTACTTCCATAAGTGTATATCTTTTTAACCTTTCCATTTTTATGGCTTTTATTTTTTCTGTTTTTCATACAGGATGGATAATCTTTGCATTGACCTTGTTTTGCATCAAATTTATTGTTGACTTACCCATATTAATCGGGATATCAGTATTTAGCAAACAAAGCAAGTATTTGTGGTTTTATCCACTGTTTCAGGTTTTGTATATTCCTTATGTAGTTATGATTGGAATAATTGGGAATTTCGGGAAATATAAGTGGAAATAAATAATAACCCGGCACTAGTCTGCCAGGCACTGGGTACTGGTGCTATAATGCAAATAGCTGGCTGATTGCAGCCCCGTCACTTCATTACCGAAAAATCATTGCAAACAAACAAATTTTCCATATCTTTATAACAACAATACATTAATTCCCAAAACCAACAAATCATGAAAGCAATTCATCTCATTCAAAAAGTCTTCTTTCTTTCTTTCTTTCTTTCTTTCTCTTACAATGTTTAACAGTGCATTGTCACAGGTTTATGTTATTGACAGCACCTTCACCCAGGATGCGACTATACATCCATTTGGCCCAAATGATACTCTATACAGTTTAAAAATTAGTGGTTCACTTACGCTTAATAGTGATACAAGCCTTGTTAGGGTAATTGTTGGGAATGAGGATTCGTTGGAGTATATGGTTTATGAAGCTTATCCAATGATTACAAATGACTATAATTTTTCTTTTGAAGAAATGAGTGATGAAACCTCCTATTTAAATAGCTTCTTTCCTGAATATATGAAAATAATACTTTATGATGCTTCAATTGATATTGACAGTATTTATGATTTTCAAAGTTATCAAGAAAATCTTGACAGCTTACAATTGATCAACAAAGCAAATATAGAAACTGTTAAAATTCAGAATATTAACCAGTATATAGCACAAATGGGGTGGAATTGGACCGCTGGTGAAACAAGTTTCTCAACTCAATTCTATCACGACAAAAAGAGTTTCTTTGGCAATAAATATAACTTATTAGGCTTAGATTACTATATAAGTGGCTCATTTACAAACTTCCATACATCTGGAGTTTATGTGCCGGAAACATCAAGTTTTGTGTTATATTTTAATTGGCGGGAAAAGCATGATGCAAATATCCCTGACACAAAATACTATGATGGAGACAGTAAGCTTAATGGATGGATGACAGGGATTGTTAACCAAGGATCTTGTGGTAGTTGTTCCGCTTTCGGATGTATTGCAGTTCTGGAATCAATAATTAATATCAATTATAATAAACACATTGATATTGATGATGGAATACGCTTTTCTGAAAAGGATGCAAATAATTGCAGTCAATATAAAGATACATTTGGAGAAATCGGATGCTTATGCTCTGAAGGCAAAAAACTTGTAAAAATCCTAACTTATTTTTCAAACAATGGTGTAGTTGATGAAGATTGCTGGCGATACCTAACTCCATATTGCTATGGTCCAAGTACAGGCGATTGTGAAGATTTCGGGCAAGGTTCAGATAAAAAGTGTACTGATCCATGGATTACTGCAAAGACCAGTGGTAGGCATAGGTTTTTAATTGATGAATCAGGAAATTATGGGATGAGCAATTCAGACTATATTAAGTCCAGGCTAATTGAATATGGGCCATTAATTGTTATTATTGGGAATTTCCCTTTATATGAAGATAGACACGCTGTTGCGCTTGTTGGATATGAATCAGATGAAAATGGAAATACAACATGGATAATTAAAAATAGCTGGGGTGAATCTGTTGGAGTTTCAGGTTACTATTATCTTGAGAATTTACTACTTGCACCAAGTGGAACAACTCCTGCTCTACATATTGAAAATCAATTTTTTGCAATTAAAAAAGACATTACAATGATTCCTGGAACTGGAAATTCAAATGTATATGAAGAAATTGGTTATGATAAAGACAGTGATGGATATTATAATTGGGGACTTGGAACAAATCCTCTTGGATGCACCCCTGAATGTAGTCAATTAGCAGACTGGAATGACAATTGTAACAGAATTGGACCTTGCAATGAAAATTATATTGGACAAGAGATTGCTCCAGAATTTGAGGTTTATTTTGGTAATCCTTTGCTTGGTGGAAAGCTCATTGAAAATAACAGTTTTTTCGCTTTTACTAACAATGACTTGACAAATAATGAATTAGAGTTCTATATTGTGAATTCTGGCTCCGCACAGCTAAACCTTCATTATAATCAATTGAATAATGAATTTCCAGTTACTGAATTATCAAATGAATCAGGCTGCTATGATATTACTTTAATGGCAGAGTCGAAAGTTTGCAATGCAAATAATACGACTTTTAAAATCAGTTTTAATCTGAATTGTCAGGGTCAACCTCAGATTCCAATATTAGCATCTTATTTAATTAATATAGATGTCGTAGATGAAGATATACTTGAAGATTTCGAATTTACATTGGTTTATTACGATTGTTCTCTTGACCAAAATCCTGAAAGAATTGACACATATTCACTTTGGGATGAAAACATTGTAAAGAACCATGATATTTACATACAGAATGGTGGTGTAGTTGAGTTAACAGCCTTGCTGGGAATGGCTCCAGGTACTAATATATTTGTAGAACCAGGAGGACAATTACATGTGAATGGTGGAAAAATCACCAATGCTTGTGAGATTATCTGGGAAGGCATAGATGTGTGGGGAAATTCCAATTTAAGCCAGTATCCTGTTTCTAATCAAGGTTACCTGAGAATTACCAATGGAGGAACAATATCTCATGCGGATTATGGTGTGCAGGTTGCAAAAATAGTAAATGGCGAATATGTTTATGGTTATACTGGAGGTATTGTTAAATGCGACAATGCAAATTTTACTAATAATACTACAGACATTATATTTTATCCATATTCAAATTTCAATCCATCCACAGGGGAGGATCATCCTAACAGTTCGTACTTAAAGCTAACCTATTTTAGCAATCATGAAATTTGTAATAAGCAGTCTTATGTTCGTTTAACAAATGTTGATGGAATTCAATTTGAGGGATGTTCATTTACAAATCAAACAGATCAGCTTTTGTGTGGTTCAGTGTACAATAAAGGAAATGGCATACATAGTTTTAATGCCGGATATTATGTTCAAGATTATTGCGATGATGCCCCATGCACAAATCCTATTTCTAGCTTATTTGAAAACCTGGATCACGGGATCTATTCACCAAATGCAGAGTTCAATGAATTAATAACTATTGATAATGCCAATTTTGTCAATAACCGTTCAGGAATTTATATGAGCCTGGTATCACAGCAGACAATTATTAATAATAATTTTATTATTAATGATAATAATGATTTGTCTGGTTATTCTGATATAATTGGGCTGAACATGGAACAATGCCGTGATTTTACAGTTGAAGAGAATCAATTCATTAACCAAGATGGGATTATTGTTGTTAGTGGTTTACAAGTTTTAAATGCTGGGCCTTATGCTAACGAAATATATAATAATAGTTTTACAGGATTGGAAGTGGGTATCATAGCTGCAGGTGAAAACCGGAATGGATCACTTGAAGGATTATGTATTAAGTGTAATGACTTTACTAATTGTGCCACTGATATATATGCTACTCCTGATGGTGGTATAAATGAAAACTATGTAGGTATTGCTCTGCAACAAGGGATTGCTAATGGTTCGCCGGATGGTCCTGCCGGTAATACATTTTCGGATTTTTCAGGAGTGGAATTTAACCTTGATAACAGCACTGATAATTTATTTAATTACGCTCATCATTCAAATCTACTAGATATTAAATTAATACCTTTACCATATTACAATGAGCAAACCATTGAACTTGAACCTGAATATATAGCTCAGTATTCAAAAGAATCATCTTGCCCTTCCAACTTTGGAGGAGGAATTGACGTGGGTACTGAAATGAGTATACTTTTGTCCGAATCACTCCAAATTGTTGCCTATGAAGATACCTTAAGCCAGGAAGTTGATGGTGGTGATACTGAAGAGCTTAACCAGGATGTACAAACAACCATGCCTGCCCAGGCTTTGCAAACTACTCAGGAATTACTTATAGAATCTCCATTTTTGTCAGATACAGTTATGGAATCAACTATAGCCAAAGAATCTGTATATCCCAATGCAATGGTACGGGATGTTTTGGTTGCCAATCCGCAATCTGCTAAAACTGCAAAAGTCCTGAACGCACTGGATAACCGTTTTGTTCCTATGCCTGATTATATGATGGATCAGATTATGCTGGGCCAAAACATTATAGGAGCAAAAGAGCTATTGGAACAATCCAAAACAAGGCATGTCATTACAAAAACAAAATCTATAAACAAACTTATAAAGTACTATATGGAGGATACCCTGGGAGTTGCTCCACAGGATAGTCTGCTATCAATATTAAATAATGAAAATAACACGTCTGCATATTACAAAAGAGCTTTTATTTATCTTGAGAACAATGATTCATTGAACACGCTAAATGTCTTGAATTCGATCCCTATTAATTTTAATTTAAGCAACCGGGAAAATACTATCCATAATTTATATTGCAATCTTTTTGATGTTTTGATACCAATGCATTCTGACACTATCGGCATTGACAGTATCAGGGAAACACAATTATTGGACATAGAACAATATGATCATCTTATTCCTGGGATATATGCAAGAAACACCCTGTTAAATAATGGTTCGATATATTATAATGAACCTATTTACTTACCCAATAGTTTAAAGGGTTTTGAGTTTTCTGAAAACAAACGGACTGAGCAAAATACAAATGCAACACATATTAAAGTATTTCCAAATCCTGCAGTCAATTACTTCATTATTGAATATAATTTAGAAGAAATTATTGGTAAAGCTATGATCCGGTTTTGTGATAAAAATGGAAAAACAATTAACTCATATCTTCTAAATGACAAACAAAACCAGAAGATTTTCGATATAGGGCAATTATCATCTGGCATGTATTTCATTCAGTTATTTTTTAATGATGATCTTATTGAATCTCACAAGCTTGAAATAATAAAATGAAAATGATCAATAGATTTAAATTATTAGTAATCCTATCCATAATCAGCTATAGTTTAATTGGGCAGTCAAGGTGGACAAATATCTATTATGGTCAAAAAGATGCTTTTGCCGATAGTTTTATTGAAGCCTATGATCATGGATATATTATTGCTGGCAGGCATGAAAGTAGTTATTCACGATATGGATGGTTGATAAAAACAGGTATAAATGGAAATATTTTATGGAACAAAACAATAGCAGCTGATGGGAAATTAATTACTGTACTGAATATAGGAGAGAATAATTCCGGTGAATTATTCTTAGTAGGTGGATCAGATTATTATGAAGAATTCAGAGATGCATTTGTAATAAAACTTGACACCTGTGGTGAAAAACTTTGGTGCTGTGATTTTTACGAACCCGGATACTTGAACTATGCTTTTAAAGTACAGGCAACTGAAAATGGAGGTTGTGCTGTTCTACTTTATTCCAGTGTTCCGGATGAAGATCTCTGCCTTGCTAAGCTTGATGTAAATGGTGAGCTTTTATGGAAGCATTGTTATGGCAATCAGGATACCAGCTTGTGGGAGCCCTTCGGTCAGTCATTGATTCTCACTCAAGACAATGGCTTTCTTATTTCAGGATATTGTTATTATGAAGACCCTAACCCTCCCCATGCAGGATGGGTAAAACCTTATTATATTAAAACTGATTCATTGGGTTTATTGGAATGGGAATTAGTGGTGCACAAGGAGGTAGGACAGGAATTAGGGGGTGATGCTTGGACAACTACAATAAATCCAACAGGCTCATATTATTATTCATCAATCAGTCACTATTACCCCGATTATAAAAATCCAGCGTTATTAAAAATGGATATGAATGGAAATCTTATTGATATTTATGATATTGTAAACGGATATAAGCATGGTGGATTAGGATATGCTACATTTATAAATGATACAATTTTGGCAGCAGGTTCGGGTTGGGGTAATAGTGAAGATGACCTTATACATCATGCAATATTAATAGATACACTTGGTGATATTATAAACTTAACCGATCTTGTACATGATATTTATGGTAGTATTTTACAAGTTACATATGATACTAAACTGGTATATATGTACAACACCTTTCAAAACGGCCAGTTTGATGTATACCTCAGGAAACTCAACCAAGAACTAGAGGATGATACCTTATACACATATCCATTTCACTATGATACTCTTTGTCCTTATCCTATAGCATCAGATACAATAACAATTGATGATTGCGGGTTAATAGTTGGCTCAATGGAACAACCCATTCCAAAAGAAGAAAGCAATGTTTTGGAGATTTATCCAAACCCTGCAAAAAACCAGATAAATTGCCGACTGCCTGCCGGACAGGCAGGATTCCCTGTTCCATATTCCATATTGTCGATTTGGATTTATGATATGTTAGGTGGGATTGAGGATGTAGTGGAAGTATCTAAAGGGCTATCAGAAATTCAAATTGATGTTTCCAACTTCTCCCCCGGCATCTACATCGCCATATTAAAAGCAGAAAAAGAAATCATCGCCAGAACAAAATTTATTAAAAAATAACTTGATCCCGATAGTTATCGGGATTGGGTACTTTTCCCTTTTGCCTTTATACTTTTTCCTTTTGCCTTATCAAATCATCGCCTCCGCAATCTTCAAATCTATCTTCCTGGTAATCTTAATATTCTCAACATTTCCATCTATCAAATAGATCTTTTCTCCACTGGATTCCACTACTGTTGCATCGTCGGTAAAGCTTTCATGATAATCCTGATCATAGGCCTTTCTCAGGATGGAGCATCTGAAAGTCTGTGGTGTTTGAATAATCCTGAGGTGTTTTCTATCAATCACCTTGCTATCCTGCCCGTCTTTCATCCTCACTGATTCATTCACCGGAACTGTGGGAATGGCATTCCCGTATTTCTCAGCAAATTCAAAAGACTTTATAATAACATCAGGATTTACAAATGGCCTGACTCCATCATGTATTGCAACAAGGGAATCTTCATTAATAATTTCCAATCCATTTTTAACACTATGAAATCGTGTTTCCCCCCCATTAATTATCGGATAATCAGAAATAAAAGCATATTCACGACAAAGCTTATTCCAATATTCATGCTGATTTTCAGGCAATACTAAAATAATCTTAATCTCTGGATCTGTTTCCTTAAATACCCTGATTGTGTGCATTAATATTGGAATGCCTCCAATATTCAGGAATTGTTTTGGGATATTGCTTTGCATCCGGCTGCCGGTACCGCCAGCTGTTATGATCGCAAATCTTTTCATTGGAATTATATAACCAGCATAGCATCGCCGTAAGTAAAGAAATTGTATTTCTCATTAATAGCTTCTTTGTATGCTTTCAACAGAAAATCATAACCTGCAAAAGCTGAAACCATCATCATCATCTGAGACTGAGGGAGATGAAGGTTAGTAACCATTGCATCAGCAACACTAAACTTATAAGGAGGAAAGATAAACTTATTAGTCCAGCCTTTAAATGGCTTTACTTTTCCTGTAATGGAGACGCAGGTTTCAAGTGCTTTCATTGAAGTAGTACCAATGGCACACACTTTTTTTCTTTCACTTTTGCTTGAGTTAATTATACCCGAATTCCTGTCGTCTATGGCTACTTCTTCAGAATCCATTTTATGTTTTGTAAGGTCTTCCACTTCTATATTACGAAAGTTGCCCAATCCTGCATGAAGCGTTATTTCTGCAAAAGAAATTCCCTGAAGTTCAAGGCGTTTCATCAGCTCACGGCTAAAGTGCATTCCAGCAGTTGGAGCTGCCACCGCACCTTCATGTTTTGCATAAATGGTCTGATATCTTTCTTCGTCTTCGGGTTCAACCGGACGGCTATGAATTTTTGGAAGAGGGGTTTGTCCTAATTCGTAAATAGTTTTCTTAAATTCTTCATAAGGACCATCAAAAAGGAACCTGAGAGTTCTTCCCCTGGAAGTAGTATTATCAATCACCTCTGCAACCAGCACATCATCTTCGCCAAAATAAAGCTTGTTGCCAATACGGATCTTTCTGGCCGGATCAACAAGTACATCCCATAGGCGTGATTCCCTGTTTAATTCTCTTAACAGGAATACTTCAATATTTGCACCGGTTTTTTCCTTGGTGCCAAACAAACGAGCAGGAAATACTTTAGTATTGTTAATCACAAAAACATCACCATCGTCAAAATAGTCGAGAATGTTTTTAAAGGCCTTATGTTCAATAGACTGGTCCTTGCGATTAAGAACAATCAACCTGCTTTCATCACGGTTATCCAGAGGATAATTAGTTATTAACTCAGGTGGGAGGTTGAATTTGAATTGAGATAGCTTCATTATTATATCAATCTATTAAATAAATAATTTTAAAAACGCGTGCAAAGTTACGCTTTTTTTAAGAAAAAATCAAGTATTATTAATTTTAAATTAATCAAAATCAGTGTTTTTCAGGATTATATGACATCTTTTTATTTTTATAACAAAAACTCAGGAATTTTGTTGCGCAAGTGAGTTAATTAGATATTCAATTTGTTCGATACTCAGTGCATCCTGAATAATAAAATCTCCAATCATTGTTCTTCTAAGTTCTTTTAAATAAGCCCCACTATTTAGTTTCTTACCGAAATCATGAGCCAGGGTTCTAATATAAGTTCCTTTGCTGCAATCAACAGTAAATTCAACTTCAGGAAAATCAACATTTATTATCTCAAAGGATTTTATATGTACTTCCCTGGCTTTAATTTCAACCTCTTTATTATCCCTTGCCAGTTTATATGCACGTGTTCCATCGACTTTTATAGCAGAGAATGCTGGTGGTATCTGCATGATTTTCCCCAGGAAAGAATCAGCAGTTTCTCTAATCATTCCTTCAGTAATATGCCTAATTGGAAATTCCGCATCTATCTCAGTTTCCAGATCATAAGATGGCGTTGTTGCGCCCAGGAAAAATTTTCCTGTATACTGCTTATCCAATCCCTGAAGATCGTTAATCTTCTTTGTCATTTTTCCGGTGCAGATCAGTAACAATCCTGTTGCAAGCGGATCAAGAGTACCGGCATGCCCTACTTTGATCTTTCCTATACCAAGAAACCTTCTGATGAGGTGCCGGACCTTATTCACAACATCGAAGGAGGTCCAACCTAAAGGCTTATCAAGCAGCAATAATTCGCCATTGACAAAATCAAATACTTTTTCGTGGGAATCCGGCATCCTGAAAAACTTATATAACAAAGATAGCGAGCAGACCCACTAAAATGCAATAGATAGCGAAATAAAATAATTTGCCGCGTTTTACTATATTGATCATCCATTTACAGGCAAATAGGCCTGAGATAAATGCAACGACAAAACCAATAATAAGTGGCAAGGCACCAATGGAAGCCTGGGTATGCGAATCCCATTCAGAAATAGAGTAAAGGTTAGCTCCGATAATAGGCACAAGTACCATCAGGAAAGAAAACTTTGCCACATTTTCCTTTTTTACTCCAAGCATCAAACCAGTAGAAATAGTAGCTCCTGATCTTGATATTCCGGGAATAACAGCAAGTAATTGAGATATTCCAATGAAAAAAGAATCGAGATAATTAACCTGGCGTGTGTTTTTCTTCCTCAAATATGTCAACAATAACAATCCTGCAGTTACAAGCAACATAAATCCAACAAAGCGAACATTGCCATCAAAGAGTGCTTCAATTTCATCCTTTAAAAGAAATCCAATTAAACCAACAGGGATCATAGAAATAATAAGTTTTACAACATATTTTGTTTCCCAGTTCCATTTGAAAGCAAATAGGCCTTTTATGAGTTGCCATAATTCCTTATAGAAAACCACTATTGTACTTAAAACAGTAGCTCCGTGCACTACGATGGTAAATATCAGGCTTTTTTCAGGATTTATGTTTAGTAAAGCTTTACCAAGCTCGAGATGTCCGCTGCTGCTAACAGGCAAGAATTCTGTAAGACCTTGAATAAGGCCCAGTATCAATGCTTCTAACCAATCCATGCTATTTCAGAATAGAGATTAATCTTTGGGTTTTTTCATGATAGCGAAGATCTCTATAACATATCCGGCAAGGATAAGGATTGGGGCAAGAGTCAGCCTGCGAAAACTGAAAATGTCTTCATTAAACACATCCGGATCATCAGAGCCTCCTCCTATCATAAGCAGGAAACCGACAATTATAAAAGCAAGGCCTATCAATAACAGCCTGTAATTCTTTTTATCAAAAGCAAAAGTAGTATTTGAAGTTTCAGCAACTTTAGACTTTTCATCTTGTTTCACTTGTCTAATTTCTGGTGTAATTGTTCCTTTTTTACTGCTCATTGTTGAAAATTTTCAGTTCAAAGGTAGAAAAAAATGTGAAAGTGAAAGTAAATTAAGAAAAGTTAACATTATATCGTGATGCGTAATGCGAGACGCCGTGACTTTCCACTTTTTTTACTAATTTAGCTACAACAAGAAATCTTCATGGCAAAACAAGAGGAAAAATATTATAAACGGCGGCTCAGGTCTTCTTACGCAACCTCGATGGTGAGTATTACGCTGGTTCTTTTTATGATGGGTTTATTTGGTCTGATCATCCTGCATGCGAAGAAACTCTCTGATTATGTGAGGGAAAATATCAGCATTTCCATCATTATGAAAGATGGCATTAAAGAAGCCGGCATCATACAGCTCCAGAAAACATTGGATGCATCCATATTTACCAAGTCAACGGAATACATTACCAAAGAACAGGCTGCAGAAGAAATGACGGAAGACCTGGGAGAAGACTTTGTTGGTTTCCTGGGATACAATCCGCTTCTTGCCTCCATAGACCTCAGACTTAATGCAAGCTATGCCAATCCTGATAGTATTGCTGTAATAGAAAATTACCTTGTCAAGGACAAAAATGTTAAAGAGGTTTTTTACCAGAGATCCCTCGTCCACCTGATAAACCGCAATGTCCGCAGGATAGGATTTGTTATTCTGGGCTTTAGTGCCTTACTAATGATAATCGCCATTGCATTGATAAATAATACTATCCGGCTATCAGTATATTCTAAACGTTTCCTCATCCGAAGTATGCAACTTGTGGGAGCTACACGGGGATTTATCAGCCGGCCCTTTATTTTTAAGGGAGTGATACAAGGACTCATCAGTGCATTCATCGCCATAGTCATTCTTGGAGTTATCATCTATTTCTCTCAAAAAGAATTCCCTGAACTAGTAAACCTTCAGGATATAGATCTTTTCTTAAGTCTTTTCGGATTTGTGATTGTGCTGGGCTTGATCATGTCGTGGTTTTCCACCTTTTTCGCCGTGAGGAAATATTTGAGAATGAGTGCTGATAAGATGTATTACTATTAAGGTGACGCATAAGGCTTGACGGGCTAAGGATGATAGAGGCAAAAGAATTTCTCTGCAAAAGCTCTGCACTACTGCGCAACCGTATTAGATATTAAGAAGAAACTGCGGAGACGCAACGATACGGAGAACACGCAGAGTTACAATTAATCACAATCAATCTCTATTTAATCATTATCAATCACAATCTCTTCGGTTCATAATGTTCATAGAGCTATAAAGTTTATAAAATTCATGAAGTTGAGTTCGGCTTGCATTGTTTATTAACTCCAGTTACTTAACTTTGCAGCTCGAATAAAATTAACCATGGACTACAAATTCAATGAGATAGAGCCGAAATGGCAGAAATACTGGGCTAAAAATAAAACATTCAAGGCTGAGAATAAATCTGAAAAACCTAAATTCTATGTACTCGACATGTTTCCTTATCCATCCGGAGCAGGACTTCATGTAGGACATCCTCTGGGCTATATCGCTTCTGATATATATTCAAGATACATGAGGCATCGTGGATTTAACGTGCTTCATCCCATGGGATATGATGCTTATGGTTTGCCTGCTGAGCAATATGCTATTCAAACAGGAACGCATCCTCAGCTTACTACTTATAAAAATATTGATCGCTATCGCAAACAGCTTGATAAAATTGGTTTTTCTTTCGACTGGGACCGTGAGGTTCGTACCTGTGATCCTCATTATTATAAATGGACACAGTGGACTTTCATACAACTCTTTAATCACTGGTATAACAATAAAACAAACAAAGCTGAACTCATCAGTGAACTGGAAATATATTTTGCAGAAAACGGAAATAAAGGCATAGATGCTGCTTCAGATCCTGTTGATATCTTCACTGCTGAACAATGGAATTCATATACTGAAAAACAGCAGCAGGAAATCCTCATGAACTACCGCCTGGCATATCTTTCTGATACATGGGTGAACTGGTGCCCTGCACTAGGGACAGTCCTTGCCAATGATGAGGTGAAAGATGGTTTTTCAGAACGGGGCGGACATCCTGTGGAAAGAAAGCTGATGAAGCAATGGTCGCTAAGGATTACTGCTTATGCCCAGAGGTTACTTGACGGACTGGAAAACATTAACTGGTTTGAAAGTCTAAAAGAAGTTCAAAGAAACTGGATTGGAAGATCAGAAGGTGCTGCTGTTGATTTTATGATCAATGGTCATCCTGATAAAACCCTTGAGGTATTCACAACGCGTCCTGACACATTATGGGGAGCAACCTTCATGGTACTTGCACCTGAACACGAGTGGGTAGAAGAGATCACAACTGCTGAAAACCTGCAAAAAGTAAAAGAATATAAAGAATGGGCAATGAACAGATCTGAAAGAGATCGTATTGCTGATGTGAAGAAAATTACAGGAATTAATACAGGAGCCTTTGGCATTAATCCTGTGAATGGTAAAAAGATACCAATCTGGATTGCTGATTATGTACTTTCAGGATATGGTACCGGAGCCATTATGGCTGTACCAGGACACGACGGCAGGGACTTTGCATTTGCAAAGCATTTTGAATTACCAATCATTCAGGTCGTTGTTAGCCCTGATGACAAACCATCAGATACTGCAAGCTGGGAAGAATCCTATGATGCAAAGGAAGGCATAATGATCAACTCTGATTTTATAAACGGGTTGGATGTAAAAGAAGCTATTCGAAAGACTATCGAACAACTTGAAGAGATGGGAGTTGGTACGGGAGAGATAAATTTCAGATTGAGAGATGCGATTTTCAGTCGCCAGCGTTACTGGGGAGAACCTTTTCCTGTTTATTATAAAGACGGAATGCCCTATATGCTTGATGAAGAAGACCTGCCACTAGAACTTCCTGAAGTAGATAAATATTTACCTACTGAGGCAGGAGAACCACCACTTGCAAGATCAGAAAACTGGCATACAAAAGATGGATACCCTCTGGAAACAAATACCATGCCCGGTTTTGCAGGATCCAGTGCGTATTATTACAGGTATATGGATCCATGGAATGATAAAAAATATTTCTCTAAGGAAGCCAATGAATACTGGAGAGATGTGGATCTTTATATAGGAGGTGATGAGCACGGAACAGGGCATTTGATCTACGCACGTTTCTGGAGTATGTTCCTTTATGATATAGGGTTGGCTTGTGAAGCAGAACCATTTAAAAAGCTTATTAACCAAGGAAAGATACAGGGACGATCCAGTTTTGCATACAGGGTTAAAGGAACCGATAATTTTGTTTCTTACAGCCTGAAAGATGATTACGATACTATCCCTGTTCATGTGGATATAAGTTTGGTTGATAACGACATCCTGAATACAAAAGCTTTTAAAGACTGGATGCCTGACTTTAAAAATGCTGAATTCATCCTGGAAGATGGGAAATATGTTTGCGGCTGGGAAGTTGAAAAAATGTCAAAGTCGAAACACAATGTAGTAAATCCGGATAAACTGATAGATAAATACGGATCGGATACACTTCGCATGTATGAAATGTTCCTGGGACCACTGGAGTATCATAAACCATGGGATACCAAAGGCATAGAAGGTGTCTTCCGTTTTCTGAAAAAATTCTGGAGATTATTTTATAATAATCAGGATGTAATAGATATAGCAGATGCTGAGCCTACTACAGAAGAATTGAAAGTGTTGCATAAAACTATTAAGAAAGTAAGGGAAGATATTGAAAAGTTCTCTTTCAACACTGCTGTAAGTACATTTATGATCTGTGTAAATGAGTTAGGAGACCTGAAGTGCAATAAAAAAGCTATCCTGGAACCTCTTGTATTATTGCTTTCACCCTACGCACCACATATTTGTGAAGAATTATGGTCCTTACTCGGGCATAAAGAGAGTCTTGAGTATGAAGCATACCCTGAACATAAAGAAAAATATTTAGTTGAAAATACATTTACCTACCCCGTTTCATTCAATGGTAAACTACGATTCAAGCTCGATCTTCCTGTAGACATGCCTAAAGAAGAAATTGAAAAGGCTGTCCTTGCTGAGCCCGATGCCGAAAAGTGGCTTCAGGGAAAGCAACCTAAGAAGATAATTATTGTCCCTAAAAGGATAATAAATATCGTGATCTAATGTTTTAAACAAGAGTATTTTATTTCTTGTAACTCATAACATCCCGCCTGGGTGTGATAAACTGTGAGGCGAGACAGGAAAAGAGAAATTCATATCTTTATGAAAACAAATCTTATGATCTATACTTACAGATTTTTCGGAATTATCCTTTTGGCAATTATGTTTCTTAATGTAAACGGACAGGATACTTTGCGTCAAATTGAAAATACACCGTTTAAAAGAGGAGAGATTGGGAAGTATCGCGTGTTTTATGATTCATGGCTTACATCAGGAATAACCGCTGGTGTTGGTACAATCTCGATTCTTAGTGAGAATAAAAAATTCTATGGAAGAGATACTTATCATATTGAAGTACTTGCCAAATCAGTAGGTATGTTTAGCTGGTTTTTCAAGGTAAGGGATGTTTATGAATCATGGGTTGATACCCAAGCTATTGCTCCCTGGAAATTTTACAGGCATCAACGCGAAGGAGGTTATGAAATAAAAGAAACAGTAAATTTCAATCAATTTGAACACTGGGCTGAAAGTGAAAAGAAAAAGGTTGATGTTCCGCCATATTGCCAGGATGTTGTTTCAGGTTTTTACTATATGAGAACCCTTGATTTTTCAGATGCCCAGGCGAATAACGAATACTTCATTAGCTTTGTAATGGATGATTCTGTGTACTACTCAAAAATTATATACCTGGGCAAAGAGATTGTAAAAACACGTATGGGCAAGATCCGCTGTCATAAGTTTAAGCCTATGGTAGCCCAGGGAGAGGTTTTTGATGAACCCTATCCAATGACCTTATGGGTAACTGACGACAGAAACCTTGTACCTGTCCTTGGAAAATCCGCAGTAATAATTGGCTCCATAAGTATTGAACTCACAGAGATCAAAGGATTGAAGTATCCGATTGATGCCATAGTTGACTAATTTTTCAAGCAAAACCAGCCTCAAATTCAATGAGGTTTTAAAATAATATTTGCGGTCCACTGAAAAAAGTCTGAAAAATTTGTTAAATTACTGTTGAAATTGCATCCATAAAATATATACTCACAATTAGCCCTTCTTATTTATAGGGAAGGCTTGGCATGGAACAAAATAAATAACTATGAAATCGAAATTTTTCACATTTCTTACATTCAGCTTCATATACCTTAGCATTGCTGGCTTCACAGGAAAATCGTTATTAGCTG
>CAZDWF010000021.1:0-37169 GCA_964508895.1 uncultured Bacteroidales bacterium | reverse complement strand
ATAAAAGCTTAAATTTTAGCTATATTCTTTAATTTGAATAGAATATTATATTGATTATATTTGTTAGAGATGGTAATTTACACTTAAAATATTGTTCTATTTTTAAGCTTTTATAATCCAGAAAACTATTTAAACCAAATTAATACCATTGTACTCAATATCTTAAATAGGAATGAAACACATAACTCTAAGTATTATTTTTATAATACTCTTTGCAGTCGTTTATAGCCAGCAGGATCAAGATTATATTGATGGATATAAGAAAGTTTCTGGCTTGTTTGAAAAGAAGGAATATTATCAGGCAATTTATGAAATGAACGATTTCCTGAAAAAGTATACCAACGATGAACCCATGTATTATAATCGTGGATTGGCCAGATACTTAATTAATGATTATCAGATGGCACGATTCGACTTTGATATTGCAAGAACATTAGGGTATGGAAAGCATGACGATCTTATAAGCTATGTTTTAGGAGACAAGGAACTTATAAAAAAACTTATAGAGAGCTATGCTTTAAATGTAGAACTTGATTCCTTAAACGGATTCAGGCCTCTTATAACTCGCAAAGATAGTTTGCAGGGAGCTCTCAGGCCAGAACGTAGCTGTTTTGATGTTTATTACTATGATTTAAGTGTTAAAGTACTTCCTGGAAAAAAGAAGATTGAAGGTCAGAATGATATATATTTTACAGCAATAGATAGTTCCATGAAAATTCAGATTGATCTGTTTGATATATATGATATTCATTCAATAAGACTGAATGATATAGCACTTGATTATTCAAGAGACCATAATGCTATATTTATAGATCTAGCAGACCCCATAATTCCAGGTAGTAATTATGTTATAAATGTTCAATACTCCGGTAAACCAATTAATGCACCTCAACCTCCCTGGAATGGAGGATTTATCTGGGAAAAGAAAAAAGGTAAGCACTGGATTGGAGTTGCATGTGAACATCTGGGTGCAAGCTCCTGGTGGCCAAATAAAGATCATCTGAGTGATAAGCCAGATTCTATGCAGATTCATGTTATCGTTCCTAAAGACCTTCAGGGAATTGCCAATGGTAATTTACGGTCTGTTAAAGATGCAGATAAAGGATATAAGAAGTTTACATGGTTTGTGAGCTATCCTATTAATAACTACAATGCTACACTCTATGCTGGCGATTTTGTTATAATTAATGAAAAGTATGAGAATGAAAACAGAACTTATGATATGGATTATTATGTGCTTCCTCATAACAAGAAGAAAGCTGAAAAGTTTTATAAGCAAACAAAGGATGTCGTAAGAGTCTTTGAAAAGTATTTTGGCGAATATCCATTTGCTGATGATGGCTTGGCCCTGGTTGAAGCTCCGTATGCAGGAATGGAACATCAGAGTGCGATTGCCATTGGAGATGGTTATGAATTTGAAAATCGCAGGAACTATACAAATACAGATTATGATTACCTTGTTGTTCATGAGACAGCACATGAATGGTGGGGCAATGCTGTTGCTATTCCTGATATGGCTGATGCATGGATTAATGAGGGTTTTGCAACTTACTCAGAATTGATCTTTATGGAAGATATCTATGGCTATAGTGAGTATCTCAGTGGGGTTGGGGAGACGATGAAATACATTGTGAATCTTTGGCCAATAGTTGGTATCCGTGATGTTAACGATAATACTTTTATAGGTGGTGATATATACGATAAAGGCGCTCTTACAATCCATAACCTGAGATGTGCGATTAACAATGATACATTATTCTTTAAGATCATTAAAGAATTTTATAACAGATATAAATATAAAATGACTACTACGTATGACTTCATCGAACTTGTCAATGAAATAAGCGGTGAGGATTATACTTCTTTCCTGAAGAGGTTTCTGTTTTATAAGGAACCACCTGTTTTACAGTATAGTTTCGTACTGGTTGATAACTTATTGTCACTTAATTACCAATGGACAAATGTTCCAACAGGTTTTGAAATGCCCTTTTGTATTGTATTAAATAATGATACAGCAATTCGACTGGAAGCAAACACCAAACAAAACAAAATCAGAATGAAAGATGTTGAGCATTTTTATATTCCTAATGCAGTAAAGTACGATACATCTCTGCTGGCAAGGAATGCTTTTACATATTTCTGGACTGCATGGATAGAGTGTGAAAAAATTCATAAGAGAACATATAAGGGAGCTGTGAGCCAAGGACTTCAATGTGGAGAGCATAAACAGGGTAGATGGAAGTATACATATAATTCAGGAATAATTAGAAAATATGCTTCATACTTTGATGATATGCTACATGGAAAAACAACTTACTACACCACTGATGGTAAAATACAATGTGAAGAAAATTATATTTTTGATACTCTCCATGGTAAATATGATTATTATAATGATGAAAAGATAATGATTCAAGGTTATTATCATAAAGGTAATTGTGATAGCACATGGAGTTATTATCACAGAAACGGAAACCTTGAATCTAAAGGGAAATATGATAATGGAGTTGAAATTGGCATTTGGCAGATTTTTAATCCTGATGGTTTAGTTATCGCAGAATGTAATTTCAATGACTTTGAATCAAGTTGGACTTACTTTGATTCTGATGGTAATATTTTGGAGATAATTGATACCTTAAAATTTATTGACACTCCACCTCAATATCGTTATGGTGAGGAAGCACTTATCAAGTATGTATATGATAATATTGTCATTCCCGGGTATATTGAAGAAAATGGTAAAATTTATGTTTCATTCCTGGTTGGTCCAAATGGATTACTTTCCGATTTCAGGATAGAAAAAACTTTTTCTGAAAAGCTTGCCAATTCAGTAATTGAGACTATAAAGAAAACGGAAAGATGGATACCGGCATTTAATAAAGGTAATCCTGTAGTATACAGGTTCTATTTTCCATTTGAATATAAAACAAAGAAGTAAGTGATCACTAAATAAATTGCATTGTAAAACCTGTCAAAACATCGGCTTAATCCCGCAGGGATTTAATATCGATAGCCAGATATTTGCACAGTCCTTTTTTTTAAGTGCCGTTATGTACGACATATTATCTTATTATAATCCTCCGGTTTACAATAACTTCTTCATTCTGTAGTGAAATAATATAAATACCATCAGAAAGATGTGTTAGATCAAGTGTTTCGATAACACCACCTTTGGTGTCGATAACTGATTCATAAACAGGTTCTCCTAAAAGATCATAGACCTTAAGATTTATACTCTTTTCGGTTGTATTTACAAAGGTGATATTGAATAAGCCTGATCCAGGATTAGGATAAATGCTCAGTTTCAGCTTATCGAATTCCTGAATTCCAATTGCATAATCCAGCTCCACATCAAGCATTGAAAACAGGCTATTGCATGAATCGCCTTCAGAACCCACTTTTACCTCAACATTGCCTGTGTATGTATTTGACCAGACAACATCTGCATCTGTGCCATTTCCTGTGATAACTCCGGCAATGGATGGTTCCAGCTCCCAGATATAATTCGTTACTCCACTTACAGTATTGGTTGAATAGGATGATTGCGGTGTTGTATAAACATTCACATATTCAGGTCCTACAGGCACATCTGGTGCTGCAGGCCCATCTTCAAAACTCAATATCATATCATCGTATGATGTTCCGGTTTGATTATTGGTTGCTCCCAATGTTAATATAACAGATCCGTTAGCAACATCATCATGACTCGGATAATATTCAGGATTCAGAATGCCTGTGCTACTAAAACTACCACTTCCTGAAGTAGTCCAGCTTATAGCATTATAATTTGATGCACCACCTTCCAGCTGACAGTTATCAGGTGCACAGATCTCCTGGTCGGGTCCTGCACTTGCACCTGCCAGCGATATTTGTGGCAGAAAAATATTATCAAGCCATGCAGCATCATCTCCCATCGCATTGCTGCCATTCTTTGTATACGCCCACTTAAATGTATGTACACCTGAAGATACTGCATAAGAGAATTCTTCCCAGTCCTGCTCTCCTGACCATTCTCCTTCCATGCTTGAATTGATATAGAATTTCAGAAAATCATTATCCTGTTCTGAAGATACCTTCCTGAAAAATGAAATAGAATCATCAGCCAGAACGTTTAATGTGATCCGTAGATATGAGGTCGCTATGTTTCCTATATCTCCGGATTTAGCACTATATGTTCCCTCAAATGGATTTGTTGTATCAATTTCCCAGTCCTCACCTCCACTGCTTACCCAGTTAAATCTGCTGAAATCTCCTGTTTCCCAGTCTTCACAAATTATTCCGGTTTTAACAGTTAATATATCATCACCATTATAAGCTCCCGATGATGCATGACAATCAATTTGCTGAGCTGTACCAATTGGTGCCAACTGGTCTGCCGACACAGTAAAATATGCTTCCTTTTGTTCTCCCGCCTGAAGTGTATCAATAGTAAATAGTGAATCAATAACTGTAATGTACTCTGCAGATGAAGAAATGGAATTCTCAATATTGTAAACCATGCTTAATCCTGAATTTACAGTATTTACTATCATGGTAGCTGTTTCTCCCGGATCAAGGTATCCGTTTCCATTTCCAGTTGCTGTATCGTCAATCACATAGCTGTTAAATGCAAAATCAGGGGCACATGCATCAACAAAGAAATTACTGAACCAGATATCCTCACCTTCTGATTTTGCCTCGAAAGTGATCTTATGGTTGTTAGGTACACTGTCAGAAAGCTGTATTGCAAAGCCATCAGTTACGCTAACAGATTGCCCGGAAGCAATATCCCCATAATATTCTGTGCTGTCAGTAATGAGTACATGAGGGTCATTTGAGCTGATAGTAACGTTTACATTATGAGCATCCTGGTCACCAATATTAGTCATCTCAAGACTAAGGAACATAGCTTCACCATAATCAGGCAAGCCGTTGTTGTTACCTGCAGGATCACTCACCGTATGACTGTTGTAAGCAACATATGGTTGATTGCTAATGATGAGAGAAGTGCCTTCATGCCTGTTTCTGTTGTGACAGATTACAGAAACATTAAGGTCGTCCTGGACTGAAATTGGATTAAAGAATGTTACAATGGCAACACCACTTAGATCTGCAATGGCTCTTCCAATCAGCAAACTATCCTGCATTATTCCAACGCGGCAATAAGGTGCATCTGTTGTAACAGTTACCTGAGTTGCTCCTAATGGCAAACTTGGCGGGTATATTGCTGAGATATCTGTAGGAACTTCTGTCCATATATCCATAGTAGGATCACCGAAAACATTCAGTTCGTAACAGCAATATCGTAAACCATTACTCTGGGCAATAAATCCTGCATTATCGGATTTTGAGTCCCCATTGGCATCTCCTATCATAGTAAGGTCCTCACCAAATATTGCATCATAAAATTCTCTGTCGAAATATTGAGATGCTCCGTTGGTATTTCCAGGAGAATATAAACCATAACGTGAATTAGCAACGGCTGCTACTTCTGCAGTTGCTATTGATGTGATCTTTTCACCGAAACAATCACCACTATAACCTCCACCGGTACCTCTGTTATCGAATGATCCATTATAACAACCCTGGGAATAACCTATTACATATCCTCTGCTAACTCCATCATTAGTAAAATTAGAAGTTGTAATATCGGAGTTATACATTTTCATATTATAAGTTACATTGGAATGACCCAGGTGATTCAACAAGTTAACTCCTGTATTATTGAACTCATCGAAAATATCGTATTTATTCCAGTAGCTGTCTCTTTCATATAATCTTTCAACAGTGAAATTTACTGAAACTCCTGCAGTGGTAAAGCCATGAGCGGAACTGCCATCAGCAACCTCATCTTTTGAATCACCACCCCAGGTGTAGCTGTCGAGAGATTCACCTAGCATAAGAGCTTTTTCAATGTCGCCTATAACGGGTTCATCCTGGTACATTGTAAGTTTGTTGATCACGTTGTTTGCTTCAGTCTGGCTGTCGACACATAACCTTCCAACGCTGATTTCTTCAAAAAGATCATCCTCACCGGGTTCACCCCATTTGGCATCATTGTCATCGTTCCAGGTTCCGTCTAAGCATGAATAATACATATCTGCAGGAACATCATAATCATTATCAATTTGTCCCCAAAAACCACGATGAGGAACGATAAGGTCTGTTGAACTTGTGGGATCGGCATCACCACCCAGGATCACAGACATAATTCCCCAGTTTGTATAGTAATCAATGATACAATTTCTGATCTTTTCCTGGTTATCCTGCCCTGAATAAGTGGTATAGATATCTTCAACAGTAATGGATTTTATAGCATATCCTGTACTTTCTTTAAAATAGATATAATCATCGAAATTATTTATAAATGCCTGGTTTGAGATGAATATTATATCGTATTCAGGATAGGTGGGATTGTCGGTATATGCATAATTTGAGATCATTTCAGGATTGTCGGTGATCTTATGTAACCTGCTGATAGTTCTTTCTGAATTGTTCAGTAGTTTTCTTGCATTTTCTGCTTTTTCTCCGGGAGTAGTAGTTATCTCAATGGTGATCTCTTTGATCCAATCTACTTGGTTTAAAACAGGATAATACTTTACAGGACAAATCGTAAATGCAGCTATTGAATGTCCGGCTAAAAACTGTGTTGAAATATTTTCAATGGCATCTGAAGGATATGCATTTTTTGATTTATAAATATCTTTATTTTTAACAACCTTATATCCATCAGGGGCTCCTTTTGAAATAGGGAACTGTCCTGCGGCCGGTTCAATTTTCACTTTCTCAATAGTATTTCCGTAAATAACATTCAGGACTTTAATGCCTTTCACTTCCTGTCCCTGAGCGATCAAAACATCAGCACCATAATATGGCAATAATGGATTTCCTTCTTCACCAAAATTCCTGCAATCAGGGATCATGAGATGTGAAGTCTTGTCTGGATTGATTGTGATCCCAGGTTCTGAAAATTTGTAAGTGATAGTTTGTGTTTGAGATACAGCAAACAAACTTATAAGGGAAAGCGTAATAAGCAAAAAGCCTTTTATATTTTTCATATGATATTATTCTATGTTATTTTGGATACAGGGTATATTGATTGAGATTGGCAAAACTATGAAATTCTATTGAAATAGAGTGATTATTAGTGTAAATGGTTGCCTGAGATTTGAATAGATGCCGGATGCCTGGTACCGGATTCTGGAAAGCTAAGCTGCTTTATAGTTTAACGATGAAGTAAAAATATGTCTGTTTTCGGACATGCGCTGTAACTTTTCGAACATATAGCAGTCTTAATAATACAGGTGTTTCCACTTGTCTACATTCAAAATCAGTTAATTGCAATTTCTGGCACAGACTTGGTTTTGATATTAATACAATAAAACTCAATGTAATGGTAGTCGACTTAAAAGCAAATGAGGTGGTAAGAAAAGCTGCGGATGTTCAGCGCTTCTCTAACGACGGAATAATTAAAGGGAAACTCATACTCACCAATCAAAGAATTTATTTTAAGACCTCAGAAGAAACTAAGGCTGATTTCAACCTCGAGATAATGCCCACTGATATCAAAGAACTTCTCTATTTCAAAACCGGGATGTTTTCGCAGAACGGACTGACCTTTTTAACCAAAGAAGGGAAGGAGCTGAAGTTTAATGTGAAGAAGAGGGACAGCTGGTCGGAGGTTATTAATAAGATGTATTAGATCGTGATGCATAACGCATTACGAGGAGGAGTGCAGAAGAATGTAAAATAGATGTAAATAGTTGGCAAATTACACTTCAGCCCCAGAACCTAGTCCCCAGTACCTAGTACCTGATTCAAAATTGCTATGAAGTATCGGCTTGCATTCCGGCATCCGGCATCTGGTATCCGGCATCTGGTATCCGGCACCCGGCATCAAGTATAAAGGAATCTCTTAATCTTCTTAGTAGCCGTCTTCTGAAAAGGATCAGGCGAAGCTACTACCAGCTGTAATTGAGAAAATTTATTTACCCTTGAATTTACATAGGCCTGAAGCTCATTTTCTAGTTCGCTGATCTTCTTTTCTACATACTGGGTAACTTCATCTTTCATATGATTGTACTTGTCTTCCAACTCTTCACTATTAAAATGTACCATGGCTACAAGCTTGCCTTTTTGATGGATCACAATTGATTCAAGGACATGCTTGAAGTTATTGATGATAGATTCTATTTCTTCCGGATAGATATTTTCTCCACTCGAACCAACAATAACATTCTTGCTTCTGCCTTTGATATAAATGAAATTATTGGAATCAACTGTTGCAAGGTCTCCGGTTTTTAACCAGCCGTCTTCTGTAAGAACCTCTTTTGTTTGCTCAGTATCTTTGTAGTATCCCCTCATGATGTTAGGTCCTTTTGCCCAGATCTCTCCTTCTCCTGTTACCTTATCAGGATTGTGAATTTTAACAGTCACTCCTTCAAGAGCTGGTCCTGTTGATCCAAGCTTGGTATGCTGAGGATTAACACCCGCGATCATGGGCGAGGATTCTGTCAGTCCGTACCCAATAGCATATGGGAACTTAGCTTCTAATAAAAATTTCTCTACAGTCGGATCCAGCTTGGCTCCTCCAATACCAAAAAATTTCAGATTCCCGCCAAAGGTTTCCATTAGCTTTTTGCCAGCAACTTTATTAAGCAACTTTCTGAATATTCCTATGCTGTAAATGAATTTCATGAAAGCACTCTTCTGAAAAGTAGGAAGAACCTTGTTCCTATAGATCTTTTCTATAATTAATGGAACTGCCAGCATCACCTCAGGGCGAATTTTCTTTAGTGCAGGTAATAATACTACTGGTGTTGGAGGCTTACGTAAATAATAAACGGCAGATCCAGAAATCATTGGAATAACAAATCCAACAGTGTTTTCAAGTGTATGTGAAAGTGGAAGTATACTCAGGAATTTATCTGTATTCAATATCGTTTGAATTTCACATCCGCCCACAGCATTCGAGCAAATATTCTTATGGGTGAGCATTACTCCTTTCGACTTACCTGTGGTTCCTGATGTGTAAATAATAGCTGCAAGATCATCTTCCTGAACATCATAATCTTTTTGGGGCTTGGTATTCAAATCATAAACAGCAGTTCCTTTTTTGGATTTTATAATACTGAAATCTTCAATTTTTGCTAGAGTGTGAAGGTGCTCAATTTCTAATCCTTCAATGTTTTCGCGAAGATTATCAGAGACAAACAATACCTTTGACTCTGAATGTTCCAGGATATTCTTGATCTCTTCTGAATGAAAGTCAGGAAGTAATGGAACGGCAATAGCTCCCATAAATGTTACTGCAAGATAACATACTCCCCAGTTTGGCATATTTGTGCTCAGAATTGCGACTTTGTCATCTTTTTTAACATCAAGTTTTTCTAGGAAGTTTATGAGTGCGTTAACGTTGTTTTTAAGGTCTTTGTAAGTTAATGGCTTTTCATCAACGAATGAAAGAGCAATATTATCAGGGTAGTTTTTAAATGATTCCGACATCAGTTCCGGAAAGGTCAGCTTGGAGTAATTTTTCATTAGAGATTCATTAGTGAATAGCAAAGGTACGTTAATTCAGCTAAGATTGAAAATATAGCTAAGTAACACTTATCCAGGATTTTTGTTTTTGTTTTATCTTCAATTATTACATATTTTTCATTACCATTATAGCATTATGATTAATAGTAACAAATTGTTAAATTTGTTTTGTTAAAAGAACTACAATGAAGTATTCTACAACACAAAGTATTTTTCTTGTTGCATTAAGAATCTCAATTGGCTGGCATCTGCTATACGAAGGCTTGCTTAAGGTTATGAATCCTTCCTGGACATCCAAAACGTACTTGCTTGATTCACATGGATTTCTGAAAGGATTTTTCGAATGGATTGCTGAAACTGATTCTTTACTTGCTATTGCAGATTTTGTGAATATCTGGGGATTAACACTTATTGGACTATTGTTAATTATAGGATTGTTTTCCAGGATTTCAGCTATGGCAGGAGCAGTTCTGTTGCTGCTTTATTATCTGTCACATCCACCATTAATTGGTGTGGAATATCTGTTTCCTTCAGAAGGAAGCTACTTTATTGTAAATAAAACCTTGATAGAAGTGATTGCTCTTCTTGTACTGTTCTTCTTCCCTTCAGGAAGAATTATCGGCCTTGACAGACTGGTATGTGGAAGGTCAAAAAACTAATCGCACTATGGAAGAGAATGAAGAAAAGAATTCAGGAAAAATAAACCGACGGGATGTCCTTAAAAGCCTGGTGGCTGTTCCTTTTGTCGGAGCTGTTGCTTATGGAGTTATTAAAAGGCAAATATATTACGAAGAGCTAAGCCAGAACCTCCTGGAAAATATTAAAGTTGATATTCCTGAAGGATTGCCAGCTCTTGTTCCCGGAGAAAAGATCAGAATAGGATTTATTGGATGTGGTGGCAGGGGAAGTTATCTTATGAAAGCTCTCGGATTTGTGAGGCCGGAATCAATTGACACCTGGACAGAGAATGCTATTACTGATAAAAACTGGAAAGCATACCTCGAAGGATTTTTGACTCAGGATGATCTGAATATTGAGATTACAGCTATATGCGATATATTCGATATCAATGCAGAAAATGCCAGGAAGGCCGGAGCTAATATCCATCGCAATGGTTCCAATGGTGAAATGGGAAAGACACCAACAAGATACAGAACTTATAAGGAACTTGTTTCAGCCCCCGAAGTGGATGCTGTTATTGTTGCTACCCCCGATCACTGGCATGTCCCCATTGCCATGGAAGGCGCAAAGCAAGGTAAACATGTTTATTGTGAGAAGCCTTTGTCATGGACAGTTCCTGAAACATTTGAAATCAGAAAAGTTGTTAAAGACAGCGGTATTGTTTTTCAACTGGGCCATCAGGGGCGGCAAACAGAAAGTTATAATGTGGCTAAATCCTTAATTGATCAGGGTGTCATAGGAAAAGTATCTTTAATAGAAGTTTGTACCAATAGAAATAGTCCGAATGGTGCCTGGGTTTATAAGATCAACCCTGAGGCCAGTCCTGAAAATATAGACTGGAAACAGTTCATAGGCCCTGCCCCATGGCACGATTTCAGCCTTGAACGCTTCTTCCGTTGGAGGTGCTGGTGGGACTATAGCACTGGCTTAAGTGGTGATCTTTTCACCCATGAATTTGATTCCATGAATCAGATACTTAATCTGGGTATTCCTGAAAGTGCAATGTCATCAGGGGGAATATATTATTTTAAGGATGGCAGGACGGTACCCGATGTGCTTCAGATGTCTTTTGAATACCCTTCAAAAGACCTCGCTCTTCTTTACAGCGCAACACTGGCAAGCGAGAAACAAAGAGGTAAAGTTATTATGGGGCATGATGGCAATATTGAAGTAGGCAGCACATTGATTGTAAATGCAGACCCTAACTCAACAAGGTATGCTGAGAAAATTGACCAGGGAATTATCGACCCTTCTAAACCAATATATTCATATGTTCCGGGAAGAAATAAAGTAGATGCTGTTACAACCGCTACTGAAAAATATTTCGCAGGAAGAGGATTGTTATATACTTTTAGGGGAGGTAAGCAGGTTGACACATCCCACCTCCACCTGAAAGAATGGCTGAACTGTATTAGAAAAGATAACGGAGAACAACCAAGCTGTAATATAGATAGGGCATTTGAAGAAGCCATAGCAGCTCATATGGGAACCATTTCGTATCATGAGAAAAGGAAGACGTTTTGGGATAGTGAAAAGGAAGAGATAATATAAATTATAATCACCTCACCCCTGGCCCCTCTCCTCAAGGAGAGGGGAAGCACACTTAGCTAGTTGAGGTGGAAATATAAATTTAGCAGAGCAAGAGCCCCTTCTCCTTCAGGAGAAGGGGTTGGGGATGAGGTGAGTTATTAGATAATTGAAAATATGCCCAATCAAATCAATACAGCATTAGTTGGCTTTGGCCTTTCCGGTAAAGTCTTCCAGGCTCCTTTCCTCGAAGTAAACCCCGGGTTTCATTTGCACACTATTGTTACTTCAGGTGATGAGGCTGCAACGATCTATCCAAATGCAAAAATTGTCAGGGATTTTAATGAAGCAATCAATGACAATGAGATTGAACTCGTTGTTATAGCCACGCCTAACGAATATCATTTTTCGCAAATAAAAGCAGCCCTGAATGCTGGTAAACATGTTATCGCAGAAAAACCTTTAACCCCAACCTCATCAGAGGCTAGTCTACTTACTGAAATTGCTAAAGCAAACAACAGGCATATCTTTCCTTTCCAGAATAGGAGATGGGATGGGGACTTCCTGACTATTCAAAAGATACTGGATGAGAAACTCCTGGGCGACATCCTGGATTTTGAGATTCATTTCGACAGGTATTCTCCCACTGTTGATCCTTATGCATGGAGATATACAAAAAACATTGCCGGAGGGACACTCTACGACCTGGGTGTGCATATGATAGACCAGGTTCAGATGTTATTCGGACTTCCTGAAGCAGTATTCTGTCAGTTATATTTCCAAAGGAAAAACTCTGTTGTTGATGATAGCTTTGATCTGAAAATGATATATCCTGATAAAAATGTTACTGTTAAAGCAAGTGTGTTTGTCAGGGAGCAAGGGCACCGAATCACTATACATGGAGACAAAGGTTCATTCATAAAATACGGACTGGATCCGCAGGAAAATGAATTGAAAAATGGGAAGAAGCCTGATTCTGTTGATTGGGGCAAAGAAGAGAAATTGCAATGGGGCCTGTTGCATACCGATATGGATGGAAGAGTTGTGAGAGAATTATACGAGACCATCCCCGGAAACTATATGGCATTTTTTGATAATGTTTATGATGTAATAAGAAGGGGGGGTAAGCAAATTGTAAACCCAACACAGGTAATAAACAGCCTTATCATTATTGAAAAAGCTATAGAAAGTCATCAAAAGAAAAATGTAGTACCATTTTAACACTCTATTTATATGAACAATCGCAGAGAGTTTATTAAAACACTTGGGGCACTGGGCATTACTGCAGCAGCAATGTATGCTTTTCCAGGGTGTGTCAATTGTAAACCTGATATTGGAATTCAGCTTTATACTTTAAGAGGACCCATAAAAGATGGAGTTATTCCGGTATTGCAGCAACTCAGTAAAATAGGTTATAACAACATTGAAGCTTATGGGTTTAATGGTAAATTTTTCGGAATAGAACCTGCAGAGTTTAAAGAGATCAACAACGACCTGGGAATGAAACTCACCAGCACTCATACAGGAATAACACTTGATAATGTGGATGAATATATTGAGGCTGCACAGATTGCAGGATTACAATTCCTGATCATTCCAACTCCCGGAAACCGTCCTCATGAAACCATTGATGACTTTAAGAAAATGGCTGAAAATTTCAACCTGATTGGGGAAAGAGTTGCCAATGCAGGAATGAACCTGGGATACCATAATCATGCGCTGGAATTTAGAGAAGTGGATGGAAAAGTGCTTTATAATGTATTGCTTGAAGAAACAGATCCTGAATTAGTCTGTTTCCAGCCCGATATTTACTGGTTCCGAAAAGGAGGAGCAGATCCTATAGAGTATTTCAACATGTATCCGGGAAGATTCAAGACCTGGCATATCAAAGATATAGCAGCTAATGGAGAAAGTACCATAATAGGAAATGGTGAAATTGATTTTCCTGAGATCTTCAAATTTGCAGATGTTGCAGGAATGGAGTATTTTTATGTGGAACAAGAGCAATATGACCAGGCTCCTATTGATTGTTGTGAGGAGAGCTGGGAGTATATAAGCAATAATCTAATATGATACCGGATTCCGGATACCGGATACCGGATACCGGCATCAGGCATCCGGCATCCGGCATCTGTCTCTATGAAATCACTCTATTACTAAACAAAAATATTATTAATCAAACATACCAATAATGAAAACTAAAAAAAAGGATCTCTCAGGAATGTCGCGGCGATCTTTCATCAGAAATACAGCTACTGCAGCAGCAGGGATTACCATTCTTCCTAGCACTGTAATTGCAGGATTAGGCCATAAAGCTCCTTCAGATAAACTCAATATTGCAGGAGTTGGTATTGGTGGCCGTGGTGGTGCAGTGATAAAGTCAATCACTGATCAGAACATTGTTGCTTTATGTGATGTGGACTGGAAATATGCAAATCCCATGTTTGAAAAGTTTCCTGATTCTATGAAGTATTACGACTGGCGTGTTATGTTCGATGAAATTGGAGATCAGATAGATGCTGTTGTTGTAGGCACTCCTGACCATTCACACGCCATTGTCTCCATCAATGCTATGAAGATGGGTAAGCATGTGTACTGTGAAAAACCATTAACCCACTCAGTCTGGGAATCAAGGCAGATGACAAAAATTGCTGATGAGTATAAAGTAGCAACTCAAATGGGTAACCAGGGGAATTCAGGAGAAGGCATTCGCCAGATCTGTGAATGGATCTGGAATGGTGATATTGGCGATGTTGTTGAAGCACATGCATGGACAAACCGTCCGATATGGCCTCAGGGACTTGAGCGTCCAACAGATAAGATGCGCATTCCAAAAACATTGAAATGGGACCTTTTTATCGGGCCAGCTCCTTATCGTCCGTTTAACTCCATTTATACTCCATGGAACTGGCGTGGATGGTGGGATTTTGGAACCGGAGCCCTCGGTGATATGGCCTGCCATATTATGGATCCGATATTTATGGCTCTTAAGCTGAGGTATCCCACTAAAGTGCAGGGAACATCAACTCAGATAAACACTGAATCTGCACCGCATGCTGAGGTAGTTGAATATACTTTCCCTCAAAGGGATAATTTGCCAAAAGTGGCTATGCCGGAATTAAAGGTTACATGGTGGGATGGTGGATTATTGCCACCACGCCCTGAAGAATTGCCTGATGGTGAAGTTATGGGAAGGGACCAGGGCGGTGGCTGCCTGTTTATTGGAACTAAAGGAAAGATCATGTGCGGGGTTTATGGCAAAAATCCATTCCTGCTTCCTCTTGAATTAAACGAAACTACAGCAATACCTCCTCAGACAATGCGCAGGATCGATGACCATATCATGGATTGGGTGAGGGCATGTAAGGAAAATCCTGAGAACAGGGTGCAAACCAGCTCCAATTTTAATTATTCTGGTCCTCTTAATGAAATGGTAGTGATGGGTGTTGTAGCAGTGAGACTGCAAGACCTGAAGCGAGAGCTCCTTTGGGATGGTGAAACCATGGAATTTACAAATATTGGAGATAATGATGAGATAAGAGTAGTTACTTCTGATCATTTCGATATTATCGATGGACATCCGCATTTCGATACTCAGAGAGAAACACTCAACGCCAAAGCAGCAGCAGAAGAGTATATAAAACATACTTATCGCGAAGGCTGGAGCATATAAATTGCAAATTGCAAAATGCAAATTAGAAATTATTCCCTCCCTGCTAGCAGGGAGGGTTAGGGTGGGTATAAATTTTTTTAATCACAATATTAACAATCATGAAAAAACTAATCTATTTATTCTTACTTGCAGCAATTGCAACAGCCTGCAACAACACACAACAAAAAACACAGGAAACTAAAACAGATGTTCAGGAGGAAGTTGTCGTTGCTCCCAACACTCTTACCCAGGAAGAAATTGACGATGGCTGGGTTTTGCTTTTTGATGGTAAAACAACAGATCATTGGAGAGGATACGGTAAAGAAGATTTCCCTCTGGGATGGGAGATTGATGGAGATGCCATACATGTAATAGGCTCCGGAAGGGGAGAAGCCGGACAAGGTGGTGATATCATTACCAAAAACAAGTACGGTAATTTCGAATTGGAACTTGAGTGGAAAGTAGATACCGGTGGTAATAGCGGTATTTTCTACCTCGCCCAGGAAATCGAAGGTGAACCTATCTGGAAAAGTTCTCCTGAAATGCAGGTTCTTGATAACCTTTATCATCCTGATGCTAAACTTGGGATACAGGGCAACAGGCAGGCAGGCGCACTTTATGACCTGGTTCCGGCTATTCCACAAAATGCAAAAGGCCCGGGTGATTGGAATAAAATTAAAATACTTGTTTACAAAGGAACAGTAGTGCATTACATGAACGGAGAGCAGGTTTTGGAATACCATCTCTGGACCGACGACTGGAAAGACATGGTCTCAAAGAGTAAGTTTAAAGACTATGAATGGTTTGTGAATCCAGCTGAAGAAGGATATATCGGTTTGCAGGATCATGGAGATGATGTGTGGTTTCGGAATATTAAGATTAAGGAGTTGAAATAACAGGATGCCTGATGCCGGTTCTGGGTAATTTGTACTCATCTCAGAACTCTTTTGTCTGAATTCCTTTGTCAGAATTCTTTCCTTTAGTTCCGTATCGAAGCAATATCAGCAACTGCCTCAATAGCAGTATCAATATCGGCTTCAGTATTGAAAGGCCCCATGCTCAGGCGAACGGTTCCGTGAATATTTTCAGTGCCTATACCTACATGGCATAAAGGAGCGCATTGAAGGCCAGTGCGGCAGGCGATATTATAATCCACATCCATCATGGTACCTACATCTCCTGAATCAAAACCGTTAACATTAAAGCTGAGCACAGGATTCTGGTTTTCTCTTTGTGTGGCGCAATAAATCTTGATGCCTTTGATCTTTGCGATGCCGTCTCTGAGTTTCTCCCAGAGATCCATCTCTTTATTGTGGATATTCTCAATGCCCTGTTCCAGCACCCATTTAGTTCCTGCAAATAATCCTGCAACACCTACGGTATTCAATGTGCCGCATTCCATCCTGTATGGGAATTCTGTAAGATGTGTTTTCTGTGCTGAACGAACTCCTGTCCCTCCAAATCGTGTTCCTTTTACTGGAAAGCTTTCCATGATATATGAACCACCTATTCCTGTGGGTCCTAATAAGCATTTATGGCCGGTGAAAGCAAGCGCATCAATGTTCATCTTTTTCATGTCAATTGGTATTGCTCCTATACTCTGGCTGGCATCAACCACAAAATAGACTCCCATCTCTTTACATATCTTACCAAATTCTTCCAGGGATTGTACGGTACCTATCACATTAGAGCAATGATTTACGATTACCATTTTTGTATTGGGCTTGATGGCTTTTTTTATGTCTTCAGGATGCACATAACCTTTCTCATCAAAAGGAACATGAGTTACATCAATCACTTCCTGCAGTTCAAGGTGGTGCAGTGGTCTTAGAACTGAATTATGTTCCAGCATGGTGGTAACCACATGATCTCCTTTTTCACAGATACCCATGATGATCATATTCAATGTGTCACTTGCATTATAGCTGAATGTCATGCGGTTATAGTCGCCATCGCCGTTCACAAGTTCCATGATCGCTTTACGGCAATTGATCACAATTTCTTCTGTTTCTATTGCAGCATCAAATCCTGATCGTCCCGGACTCACACCATGTGTTCTGTAAAAGCTATCCATAAATTCATACACTTCATTTGGTTTAGGGAATGAAGTAGCTGAATTGTCGAGATATATAAGCTTGCTCATTTTAGCTGTTTTTGCGTAAATATATTTTGGTTTGTTTTATTTTATATGGATGCCTGATTCCTGATACCGGATTCCGGAAACTTGTATCAGGAATCAGGTATCCAGCACCAGTGAATCTGCAACAATCTCTGCCAGCGTCATGATCTTCACATTCAACTTATATTCTGCATTTATCTGAGTTAGCTGATCAATGCAATTATGGCAGGGTGTTGCAACAATTTTTGCGCCGGTATTTTTTATCTGTTCGGCTTTTAAGCCACCAATCTTTAATCTTCTTTCATTATATTCGCCCATGGCCAGTTGTCCACCGCCACCACCACAGCAAAGATTATTATTTCCACTGGGGTTCATTTCTGTAAAATCCTTAACACATTTGTTAAGAATATATCTTTGTTTGCCAAAGATCCCACCACCTCTCACAAGATTACAGGGATCATGTAATGTTACTTTATCAGGAATCTTATCAGGATCAACTTTTATTCTGCCTTCTCTTATATATTTGGCCAGCATTTCAACAGAGGTTGCCACATTGAAGGAGTATGATTTCTTTATATAATTGGGACCTTCAAATCGGAATGCTCTAACCCCATGACCACATTCTGCCAGCACACATTTTTTTGCATGCATCTTTTCCATCTCATCGCATAATCTGTTTGCAATTATTGATGCTTTTTCATCACTTCCTGAAAAATATGCATAGTTTGTGACATCATACATTTTTGTTGATAATGACCAGCTTTCTTTTGCTGCATAAAATACTTTGGCCATAGCAGAAATTGATAAAGGAAAGAATTTGGGTTCCCTGGGATTTAAAGTGTAGAGAATATCTTTCCCTTTTTCATTTAATGGAATTTTTGCATTATCATCATTCACTTCAAACTGCAAGTCTTCTTCCAGCCATTTAATAGTATCAACAAATTCTTCATCTGTGATACTCATATTATTTCCGGAATTAATGGCAGCATCAACTGTAGATTGTAATGACTCTGGTACATGCCCCATATTGGCAAGCATAGATCTTCCTGTACGAACTAAATATCCAATATCTATACCTATGGAACAATGAGCATTGCATCTGTCGCACATGGTACACGTTCCGTAAAGGAGATCGGTCATTTCCTCAATAGTATCTTCATTAAGCTCGCGAGCCTTGGTAAGCCATGGGAATAGTCTCCCACCCACAGTATTGTACCTTCTATAGATAGATGAAACTATATCAACTTTTTTAGCCGGAATATAATGCTCATCCTTAAACACCCTGTAATAAATGCAACTTTCAGCACAAAGTCCACAGTGTACACAGCTGTTCACATGAGTTAGCAAACGAGTGCTTTCATTGTTTTTAAAAACACTGAGCCCTTTTTTCTTTTTATATTCAGCTAACTGTGCCATTAGTCAGTATTGATTTTAAGTGGTGGCCAGACATCCCGCCAGCCATAAAGAAATCCCAAATGGTAACGAGCCGCAAAAAAGTAAAAAGCATGTTTAAGCTTTCCTGCAGGAATATAGAATAAAAGTATGCTCACCTGAACATAATAATAGGGTATGAAATTTTCAAAATAAAAGCTGATTACTGTAAAGACCAGGAATGTTGTAACCAGAATATTTGATATGTAATCATCAGGATTGGAGAGGGTTCTTAATTGATGATTCAATATTCTTTTAATAAATATTAAAGCTCCGGCAAGAGATGAAATACTGATAAATACAGCAAGTATGTTCTTAAAAATACCTGAAGGAAAATAACCGAACAAATAGACGAAAAATATCACAATGGAAATAAAAATTCCAAGATGATAAAATATCCCACCGATATAAGTTGGTATATGATTATATGCCGACTCTTTTTTAGCAGGATTCATAGCTCCGGTATAAGAATATATAATTCCTTTGAACGGACTGCCAATAGGTTGTGAATAATCTTTTGGTTTCCCAAGTTTTAAAATTCTGTATATGTGATATAGGCAATTTGCTATATTATATACCACTGCGATAATCGCTAACCAATAATACCAAGGCATATATAATAATTTTTAAACACAACCATCAGGCTTAGGTAATCCTGCAACACGGCATGCTCCACGGGCAGGGCCTAAAGGAAAAAGATCATAAATCTCTCTTAACCTAACTCCTGTTTCCTGGCAGATTGTACGTACCATAGGAGCAAGTCCTTTCTTTTCCCAGTTATTACGAATAACTTTAACAATTGCCCAGTGTTTATCGCTCATTTCTTCAATGCCATCGAATTTTGCTATTAACCTGGCTACTTCATCATCCCAGACATGAGGATCGGAAAGAAAACCATCTCCATCTACCTCAAATATTCTTCCATCAATTTCTATAGTTGGCATAAGTCAATATTAATTTAGTTAATATCATTAAATGTTCCTTCTTCGTATTTATCCATAATCTCATCTAGATTAAGCTTTGTATCAGGAAACACGAAATTCGGACAGAATTGCAATTGCATCCTGACCTGATAACGCTTACAGTTTTTCCAAACTGCCTCTTTGTCAGTGCAGTATGCTTCAATATAAGCTGACTTTTTCTTTTCATCATCTTTGATGACAAGATCGGTTTGAACCAACTTACAATCTGTGAAATTAGGACAATAGTTGTTACTCATTTCGCAAAAGGACGAAATTAAAAAAAAAAGCTTTTCATTTTCTGAGTATGAAAATTACATGCTAATATATATTAGATTTAAATAAGGAAGTATATAGATAATTGTAGTTAAGGGTTTATTGATCGTGACACGCCGTGCCTACGCTGCGCTTCGGCAGGCAGGTAACGCGTGACGGGAAAGAAAGTAACGATGTTACGCGTCAGGCGTTACAATTAAAAACTAAATGCTAAAGTATATATGCTGAATTATTTCTTAATAAATTTTGCTTTTCCAACAACTTCTTTCCCGCTTTTCACAACTGCAACATAAGTTCCTTTGGCAAATTCCGAAACATCAATACGAACTTCTTGATTATCCTGTGGAACTTCAACAATTTCTTCAACCGTACCTTTTAAATCGTAAATCAAAATCTGGAATGTGGGATGTGGAATATGGAATCCATGCCTGCCGGCAGGCAGGCGGCAATTGATTATAGTCTCAGCAGGATTTGGATATAAATCAAACTCAGCAATATCATCTTCCTTTTCCTGAATACCAACAGGAGCCAAGGTGAAATCAGCATAGAAAAGCCCTCTTCCATGAGATGCAGCTACCACCTTATTATCTGATTCCCTAAGCCGAAGCATGTCAATTCTTACATTTGCCATTCCATCGTTAACAGGTTCCCAGTAAACATCACTTTGTTGCAGATTAGTAGTTGCCCACACACCAAGTTCAGTAGCCAACAATGCCTGGTTAGCATTCTCGGGATGATAAAGAACCCATCTGACAGGCATGTCCGGAAGGTTACCTTCTTTGCTTACCCATGTATTTCCACCGTCGCATGTTTGCCATAAGGACTCAATACCGTAGTTGGAGAAACACATAAGTACCGTATCTTCTGAGCCATGAACATCAATTCCTGAAATATATGCAATTGGAAGGTTCGTTCCCGTAAGATCAATAGCTACAGGGTTTGATTCGGCATTTTCAACTTTGTATATTTCACCCGATTGAGTACCAAGGAATAGTGTGCTTGTACCTGGTGTTGAATAAGGAGAATACTTTATATGTGTAAACGGCATATTGGTGGAGGTACCCACATTAATAAGTCCTGCATTATTACCATTAGGAATATCAGAAATTTTTAGCAAGCTATTTTTATTATATATTCCAAAAAAGCTTACCACATTGGCGTATAGGGCATTGTTCATATAGTCATAATCGGCCGGACAAATAAAATTTCCCAGTGCGAAATTATTGATTGAAGCCACTACATTACCATTGACATAAATAAAGTATCTGTTGTATTGATATGATGTAAGCCAGATATTTGATTCATTTTTATCAATAAAGCAATATGCACCATCTCCTCCACTCATCACATCTTCCACTGTAATAGGCTGACCATCATAATAGAGTGTGCAATTATCCTGGCATCCTCCCAGTGTGAGTTGTTCCCCGGCATCCGGTGTTAAAGCACAGGTATAATACTGCAATGTGTTATAGCTATTGTTTCTTTCAAAAAATACAGGAATGGGCTCTGTACCCATATCTGTTTCAAAAATACCACCGTCAGTACTGAAAATAATATCATCAGATGTGCCTTTATAAAATTCTATCCTGTGGATATCTCCATGAACATAATCTGGCCCGCCACCTGAATACATTAAAGTCCAGTCGGTAAGTGTTGTCCAGTTTTGTCCCCAATCTGTTGATCTGTGAACATCAAGGCCTCCGCACCAGACAGTTTCCGGATCATTTGGATCAACGGAAATAACCAGGGCATGCCAAGCTATATATGCCCAGTTCAATGTAGAATATCCATCAGGTATGTTATATTCCTGCCAGTTTTGACCTGTATCAAAAGTATGTATTATATGATAGCATTCATAAGCCATAAAACCACCTTGAGCTCCTGAGGCAATAGCAGCATATACGACATTTGGAAATGATTTGCAGGATGATAACATTACTCTGCCAGGCACATTAAAAGGAGATTCCTGCTCTATGATGGTTTTGTAGTCATCATATATTGTCCAGCTTCCTGCTGTTCCTTCATCAGAATAGAGAATAATACCACCACCTTCAGAGTCTATGTTTGGAAAACTACCTATCCAGATCCTTCCATCGGAAGCGATCTCAATATCAGAAGGAATATACGGAACATTAAATCCATCGATATCAGGAAATACCTGTTGCCAGTTCAGACCACCGTCAGTACTTCTGAAAAGGCCATCGGAAGGCATACTTATGTGCTGTTCCTCCATGTACAATCCTGATGAAACTCCTGCATAAATTACACTGCTTCCATTTTCATCTCTTACAACTATATCAGTGATGAACTTGAATTCTTCTGTTGCAATAAGTATGTTCCATGTAAGGCCACCATCAATTGATTTAAGAATTCCAATTCCCAGTCCGCATGATGATCGATACTGCTGCATAGCTGTCTGTGCTTCTCCAGTGCCAACATAAAAAGTCATGGGATCATTGGGATCGCTGCAAATAGAATTTATCGCCAGTGAAGGCCAGAAGTCATCCGCAGGCACCCAGGATGACTGATCATTTGTTACATCATCGTTATACCATAAACCTCCGGTAACACCTCCTGCCCAAGCCTTTTGACCGGCAGGATCGTTTGGGTCCATCATAAATGCACGTGTTCGCCCTCCCATATTGGCAGGAGATCCACTCCAGATCATGGAGTAATCAGCTGACCTGCTAATAGCTTGATCCTGCTGAATCTTCTTTGTAGTTTCGTAGGCTTCTATAAGCCTTTCAAAAGGTACCCTTTTTGTCTCTGGATCAACTGTCTTGAGGTAATCCTGGAAAGCTGCGACATCAGGGTCATCAGCAAATTTTTTCTTCTCATCATCTTTTTGGTCAATCCTGACCTTAAAATCCTTGGCAATACTTAAGAGATATTCTTCAAATGAATCTCTGTCACTGCCATTGAAATGATGCTCAATAACAACCATGCTTGATGCTAAAATTGCTATAGCAATAATTGAAGGGAATAATAATTTTTTCATTGTTCTTTATTTTAATTGACAAATGTATTTCTAGTCAATCAATCAAAAATTCTGCATTGATGTAAAAACTGGATGCGGCATAGATACGAAAATATAGGCCAAGATGCTTATATGAATTGGTAATTGTATGGTTTGGGTTTACGGATGTCGGTTACTGGTCACTGGTCACTGGTCACTTGTCGCTGGTCACTTCTTAAACGGATACAACAGGCCGGAAAAAGAAAAATCAGGCGTCAGGAAAACGATGGAGAAATTGCCGTTGTTTCTTTCATAATAGTATTCCATTATAAGGGGAGCAGAAATGTCTCCGTCGTAGATACGGATGGTATTTCCGAAATCATCCAGAATATATGTTTGTTCCCAGTCCAGATCCCAGTTTCCCCAATTTTTGTAATAGAATTTCATGCTTACTATATCATTTTTGTATGTAAAAGTTGTTCTTGTCGTATCATACCAGGTATCACCTTTTATGTATGAAATTATGCTTGAAACATCTCCTCCGTTATAGCTGAATAATTCGTCTTCATATATTGTATATGTATTATGATAAGATGTAGTTTTTATATTTGATATTTTGTCTTCTTTCCATGAATATATGGAGGTCATGTTTTTACTTTGTAAATGATCCTGGAATATCTTTGTAGATAATTTGTTATCGGAGTATTCAAATGTGGTTGAATAATCAGGATTAGACATATCGCTGCCATACTCTTTTAGTTCAGTAAGATTATTTCCTGAATACTTTCTTTCTTCCCTGCCCATCAATTGTTGCCCTGAGGGAGTATTATCATAATCCTTGACTTCTACATTGCCCCCGTTATAACTAAAGGTGATCCTTCGTTTTAGTTCCTGTGTACTCTTATCTGAAGGTGTATCATAATAATTGATCTCTGATAACTTGTCAACATCGTATGTTAGAACTGAACGATTCTTAAATGAATTATTTTCATAATATTTCCATTCCGTTAAGCGATATTCGTTATTCAGGCTAGCTGTACCTTCATCATCTTTTTTGCAGGAAACAATGATAATGAACACTAAAAAACATATTAAACTACCGGAGGTCTTAAAGTTCATGGTTTCTGTATTAAAATTAACCGCAGTGGCACAAAGACGCTGCGATTAATTAGATATAAAGTTAGAATATATGATTATTGATTGCAAAAAAATCCTGCAAAATTTACATCAGACCCAATGAATTTCATATTTTTAAAAATTAATTCCTGAATTTAGCATTATGATTAAAATCCGCTTCGACTTGAGATTTGCGACTTCCATCTTGTATATTGCATTTTGTATCTTTTTTCTATTTTCCTGCCAAAATGAACCATCTTCCCCCAACATCATCTTCATCATGGCCGATGACCTCGGTTATAATGAGCTGGGCTGTTACGGACAGGAGATTATCGAAACTCCCCATATTGATAAGCTGGCTGAGCAAGGAATGAGTTTTACAAACTTTTATTCAGGAAGTCCGGTTTGTGCACCTTCACGTTGTGTCCTCATGACGGGCATGCATACAGGCCATGCTTTTATAAGGGATAATGGTGAGGTGAAACCCGAAGGGCAAAGGCCTATACCGGATAGTGTTCTCACTATTGCTGAGGTATTAAAAGAAAATGGGTATACAACAGCAGCTATTGGCAAATGGGGTTTGGGATTTCCGGGATCGGAAGGCGAACCCAACAAACAGGGGTTTGATTTTTTCTATGGATACAACTGTCAGCGGCATGCCCACAATCATTACCCAAGGTATTTATGGAAAAACCATGATCGTGACAGCCTTGAAGGTAACAACAGGGAACTTTATGGAACACAATATTCCCAGGACCTTTTTGTCAGGGAAGCAAAGAATTTCATCCTGGAAAATGAAAATCATCCTTTTTTCCTTTACCTGCCATTTATCATTCCTCATGTTTCCATACAAGTGCCTGAGGGGTCGTTAAATGAGTATAAGGATTCTATTCCTGAAACAGCGTACAACCACAGGGATTATTACCTGGAACATCCTTATCCCCACGCAGGATATGCCGCGATGATCACCCACATGGATAAGGGTATTGGCGAGATAATAAACCTGATAGATAGTCTAAGATTAGCAGATAATACACTCATCATCTTCACCAGCGATAATGGCCCTACATATGGAAGGGTAGGAGGAGCCGATTCCAGATTTTTCGAAAGCGCTCAACCATTCAGAGGTATGAAGGGGAGTTTGTACGAAGGAGGTGTGAGAGTTCCGTTTATAGCACGCTGGCCAGGGAAGATAGAAAGTGATACTTATTCGGATCATATGGCAGCTTTTCAGGATATTTTTTCAACTTTTCAGGATGTTTCAGGAGACAAAAATGATTATGCTAACGATGGTATTTCTATTTTGCCAACACTGATGTGTAAAGGCAAACAGCAAGAGCATGAATATCTTTACTGGGAGTTTCCTTCCTATGGCGGACAGCAATCATTGCGATGGGGAAATTACAAACTGATCAGAAAAGGGCTATTTAAAAATCCTGATGCGCCCTTTGAATTGTATGATCTGAGTAAAGATGTTGAAGAGGAAAATGATATTGCAGCAGAGTACACGGAGATCGTTGAAAGAATGAAGATGATGATGGAAGAGGCCAGGGTACCATCGGAGGAGTTTCCGTTTGAGTCGTTGGATAAATAGAATATTGATGCCTGATACCGGATGCCGGATTCCGGATTCCACTCCCTGCTTGCAGGGAGGGTTAGGGTGGGTAAAAAAATCTCAAATAAGAAAATTACAAATACCAAGCAAATTACAAATCTTAAATTTCAAATTCAAAACATTGTGCGTATGAGAATTATAGCGATAATTACTTTTTGTTTTGTTTTCATGACTGGGTATAGTCAGAAAGTGTCAATTCCTGATAATATTTCAAGAACCTGGCTGGGGCCTGATTGGTGGGCGAATCCTTTACAGGATTGGGAGGTGGATGATGGAAAGATCAATTGCATTGCATCTAAACCAGACAGGAATGCATTCTTGCTTACTTACAGTATAGCAGATACATCCGGTAGCTATGTGATTTCTGCAAGGATGGGATTTAATGCTGATCTTCTTTATTCAAATGAAAATATGATAGGCTTCAGAATCGGTATCAACGGAGAATTTAATGATTACAGGGATGATGCAATTTATGGTAAAGGGATTGATGTGGGTATAACTTCTGAAGGAAATATTAAGCTTGGAGAGGATGAATATTTCTGCGAATTTGATAATTTGGATTTTCTTACAAAGGGCTTTGAACTTAAACTTATATACGATGCCCAGAACCATAAATTACACATTTATGTTATTCCTGATGAGGGTATAGCATATCATACCTTGATAAAAGATTTTCAATCCGTTTCAGGAGGAATAGCATTGATCAGCGATATCAATCTTACAGATAATAAAAAACTTTCCCCTGCCTGGTTTAATAATATTTCTATGAATGGGGATGGAATTCATTATCAGTCAGACAGAGCATGGGGACCGGTATTATTTGCTATGTATACATTAAGCAATAACATCCTGAAAATAAATGCTCAGCTTGCTCCTGTGACAAAAGTGGAAGGAGATAAAATAATACTGGAAATTAATAGAAATGGAAGTTGGGAAGTGATAGCCGAAGCTAAAATGGATGAACTGTCACGGACTGCATTGTTCTGTGTTGAAAACTGGACCTACAATATAGATATCCCATACCGGATTTCCTGTTGGTATTTTTCAGGAAATGATAAACAGGAAATGGAATATTATGAAGGCATGATAAGGAAAGATCCTGTTGATAAAGAAGAAATAGTGCTAGCTGCATTTACAGGAAATAATGACCTTGGATTTCCAAATAATGATCTTGTGAAAAGTGTGGAGTATATGAACCCGGACCTTTTATTCTTTTCAGGAGATCAGATTTATGAGGGGGTAGGAGGTTATAAATACATTCGTTTACGGGAAGGAGATATCAGCATTCCAACTCTTGATTATCTCAGGAAATGGTACCTGGTAGGATGGGCTTATGGCAATCTAATGAAAAGCAGGCCAACTATTGCTATACCTGATGACCATGATGTGTATCAAAGTAATATATGGGGAGCAGGAGGGATAAATGCACCCACAGAATGGGATTATGTAACAAACCAGACTTCAGGGGGATATATGATGCCGCCTGAATGGGTCAATATGGTGCAGAGAACCCAGGTAGCCAATCTCCCTGATCCATTCGACCCGGATACTGTGGCCCAGGGAATAGAAGTTTATTACACTGCATTGAATTATGGATGTGTTTCTTTTGCTATCCTGGAAGACAGAAAATTTAAGTCAGGTCCTCAGCAATTGTTTCCTGACGGGAAGATATGGAATGGGTGGGCTCAGAATGCTGAGTTTAATGTTAAGGAAGACTCTGATATTGATGGAGCCGAATTAATGGGTCAGCGTCAGTTGGGTTTTCTGGAAGATTGGGGCGAAGATTGGAGCAATGGTATTGAAATGAAAGCAGTTCTTTCACAAACAATATTTGCCAATGTGGCCACTATTCCTGATTCAGCCATGAATGATAATGTAGTGCCAGGGATGCATATATTACCCCCGGGAGCTTACCCTGAAGGTGATAAATTAGCAGAAGATATGGATTCCAATGGGTGGCCGAAAACAGGAAGAGATGAAGCTGTAAAAGCAATGAGAAAAAGTTTTGCCGTGCATATTGCCGGTGATCAGCATCTGGGATCAGCAACACAATATGGTGTGGATGAATGGAAGGATGCTTCCTATGCATTCTGTGTTCCTTCAATCTCAAATGTCTGGCCAAGAAGATGGTTCCCATCTGAACCTGGTCTTGGCCATATTAATAATATGCCTGGGTATACAGGAGATTATGAAGATGGTTTTGGGAACAAGATCACTATATGTGCTGTCTCAAATCCTCATTTTAGTGGAAAGAAACCTTCAAAACTCTACGACAGGGCAACTGGTTATGGGTTGATAAGGTTTAACAAAGATACAAGGGAAATTACCTTTGAATGCTGGCCTCGATGGGTAGATCCTGCAGATAGCAATGCACAGCAATATGAAGGATGGCCCATAGAATTTCATCAGTATGATAACTATATCAGCAAAGCTCCATATCATTTACCGGTACTGAAGATTGCAGGCCCTGAAGATCCGGTTATAAAGGTTTATAATTTGAAATCTGGCGAACTGGTTTATTCGATAAGGATTAAAGGAAATATGTTTCAGCCTAAAGTATTTGAGAAGGGAAGGTATGGGATAGTCATAGGATATCCTGATAATGATGAATGGATAGAATTGGATGGGGTGAATACGGTGGAGGGAAAATGGCCTGAGATAAGATCTGTTAGATTTTAGAATACTGTTAGATTTAATTTCAGTTTCCGGAATAAAAATCAACAGATTACTAATTTTCCAATCAAAGTAGTAAACCTTTTTATAACAATTCATGTCTTATTATTACCAAATTAAATATTTGCGTATTAAATGGATTGGATAATCTAAAGTTAATGCTATGATTAAAAAATTACTTGGCTTATTAATTCTAGTGTGCTTGTTTTTCCCAGGATTTTCCCAGTATTCAGATTTTATTTTAATCTCTCCCACCCCTGATTCCAGATTTATTAACCCTGAGCAAAGCATCCTGATAAAAACTGATCAGGAGTTTGATGATTCAAGCATAATGGATTCAATGTTTTCTATTGTTGGATCAGAATCGGGAATAATTAATTTCAGGATAAAGATCTCAGATGATAATAAATCAATCATTTTAATACCTGAAAGATATTTTGCTTTTGGAGAAATAGTCACTGTGAATATTTCGCTTGGCTTGAAATCCAAGACAGGCAATTTTTTCTCTGAAATGTGCTTTAGTTTTAAGATAAAGAAATCAGAAACTCTTTCTTTACTGAGAAAATACCGGCAAAGTCCTCAATATGATTTTTATATAGCTCCCAGCGATTATTCTGATGTTGAATATTCTGAAATAGAGTTAAAAGATAATAATTTGCCTATAGATTACCCAGAGCCAACTTTTGCTTATTACAATAATGAAAATCCTGATGATAAGTATATTTTTATAAATCTTTCTACACGATCGCATCCTATATATAATCCATATCTTACCATATGGGATAAATTTGGAACACCTATCTATTACGAGCGTATGCCAAATAATTGCATGAATTTCTATGTTCTGCAGGATGGAACACTCACTTATTCATCTACAAGTATAATGCATCCGGAGAATGAAAAGTATTATCTGATGGATAGCTCTTATGTGGTTTTTGATTCGGTTTTAATGGGAAATGGTTATTTTGTTGATAATCATGATTTGAGATTGCTCGATAATGGAAATTATTTGGTCTTTTCTTATGATCCTCAGATTGTTGATATGAGCCAGATCGTTCCAGGAGGAAATCCACAGGCTACTGTAATAGGACTGGTTATCCAGGAAGTTGATCTGAACCAGAATGTGTATTTTCAATGGAGAAGCTGGGACCATTTTGAAATCACTGATGCTACTTCGGATATAGATCTTACTGCAAGTGAAATTGACTATGTGCACGGTAATGCAATGGAAATTGATAACGATGGAAATATTCTTCTTTCCTCAAGAAATATGGATGAGATTACCAAGATTGATTTTAATACAGGAAATATCATCTGGCGTTTTGGTAAGAATGCTGAAAATAATATGTTTGATATTTTTAATGACCCTACCGGATTCTCTCATCAACACGATATAAGGAAAATATTTGATGGCAGGTATAGTATTTATGATAACGGAAACCTGCATAATCCTCCGTTTTCTCAGGCTCTTGAATATATGATTGATGAGGAGAACCTGCAAGCATACCTGGTATGGGACTATCAACGTACGGGAGTTTATGCATGGGCAACAGGTAGTTATAGAAGATATGAAGACGGGAGGAGACTTATTGGATGGGGTACTCATGATCCTCTTAATGTAACTGAATTAAATCCTGACGGAAGCCTGGCTTACGATATTTCTGTTCCTACAAATATTTCAACATACAGGGCTCAGAAATTCAATTGGGAGACTAATATGTTTGGATCTGAAAAAAATATTTCTTTTGGTAATTATGCCGGTCATGAAGGACCCAAAGAAATATTAATATATGTCAATAATTATTCTATGCAGGGAATTAAAATAACCAGCACCTATAATCATTTAAATGAGTATGCTGTGACCACCCAGTTGCCTGTTTCTATAATGCCGGGAGTGAGTGAAATTATCAAAGTTATCTTTGAACCATTAGATACCGGAGAATATGAAGATATTCTTACACTGAATTACGATTTTGATGATAATTCAAAGAGAATTGCAATACAGGTCAATCTTGAAGGAGTTTGGGATGAAGAAATACCTTCAGTGTTTTTTGACCCGGATAATGGCAGCATAAATATTGACCCTAATACAGCTATACTGGTTACTTTTGACGAGCCAGTGCGGAAAATCTTAGGTGATGAGATCCTGAATGAAGATATCCCAAACCTTTTTCACTTCCATAAGGATAATTATCTTGGTGAAAACATTGAGTTTTCCGGAATAATAAATGATGATAAGACTGTAATTACAATTTATCCTGACAACCAATTACTTGAAGAACAACAATATTACATTGAAATGCTTGCTAATAGGATAGAGGACTTTGATGGAAATATTATTACAAATGCAGAGGTAAGTTATTTTACAACAGGGCTGATTATTGGAACCAATGAAGAAGCAATACATACAACCAGGATATTCCCAAACCCTTTCCATGATCAATTGAATATAAGACTAATTGATAAAAGAGAAAGGAAATTCATCTTATATGACCTCACCGGCGAATGTGTTTTAAATCTTGTTTCCGCTTCAGATAATATTATTCTGGAAACAGGAAATTTGAATCCCGGTATGTACTTTCTTCGAGTATCAGAAAATGCATCAGATATCAGAGAAACTTTTAAAATGATTAAAAAGTGATAAGGTATACCAGGTGGATCTACTTTTTTAAATCACCTCAATCCACTCCCAGATAAAAATATCTTCTGAAGAACTTCCAATCCTTATCTCATATTCTCCCTTTTCGAGCTTATATTTTTGTTTTGGCTCATCCCAGTATTGCAGATCTTTAATATTTACCGGAATAATAATTGTTTTACTCTGGTTTGCAGGGATCATCACTTTGTCAAATCCAAGCAACATCTTCTTTGGCCTGAAATGTTCAGCTTCCGTTTTACTTGCATAAACCTGTATTGCTTCCAGAGCATCCATGTCTGATTCATTTGTGACCACAATCTTTATTTGCAATATGTCATCATCAGAAAATGAAACACCTGATAGCTTGATATATTCATAAACAATGTCTGAATAACTCAGTCCATGCCCAAAAGGATATAATGCTTCGCCATTGAAGTACCTGTAAGTTCTGTTGTCCATATTGTAATCATCAAATTCAGGAAGGTCATCTATACTATTGTAAATAGTTATGGGCAGTTTACCTGAAGGGTTAAGGTCACCAAAGATTATGTCTGCCAGCGCATTACCTCCTTGCTCCCCAGGATACCACGTATATATAACAGCATCTGCAAGGGTATCTATCTCAGGAAATGCAATGGCACTGCCTCCTGTAAATACAACTATCAAGGGTTTGTCCCCTGCATTTTCGCGGAGCATCCTGATATATTCTATCTGGTTTTCAGGAAGTTTGATTTCCTTGCGGTCGCCTCCTTCGGCAAGCATGGCATCACCTTCTTCTCCTTCCAGCAGTCGTGTTAATCCAATTACAGCTATGGTTGCATCAGCATATCCTGCTTGCCACCATCCATGAAAAACACTATCAGTATTTAATAAACATCCTTTGCTATAGGTAACTATAGTCCCTTCATCAGCCCTGTCTGTGATTCCTTCCAGGAATGTCACCATCTCTCCTGAAACACCATTATAATTTCCTATCAATGCATCATTATTAAAAGCATTTGGACCTGTTACAAAGATCTTGTGCAATTTTTCTTTGTCGAGCGGGAGAGTATTGTTTTTATTCTTCAAGAGAACAATTGATTCAGCTGCAGCCTGATAAGCCAACTCCTTATTTCTATCAGAATTTACAACCTCAGCTGTTATTGAATTATACGGTGCCTGGTTTGGAGGATCAAATAATCCTAGTTTAAATCTGGTACTTAATAAAGCTGCAAGATTCTCATTGATAGTTTCTTCAGTAATTAATCCTTTTTCTACTGCTTCAGGAAGAAATTCATATATATAACCACAGTTAAGATTTACACCGGCATTGGCGGCCATAGCTGCGGCTTCAAGCTTTTCATCTACAACTTTATGTCGGGCCCAGATATCATCCAATGCCCAGCAATCCGAGACTATATGTCCTTCAAATCCCCATTTGTCCCTTAAAATATCCTTCAACAGAAATTCACTGCCACAACAGGGTTCATCATATGTTCGGTTGTATGCACACATGATGGCTTCTACATTTGCATTAACGAGTGTTTTAAAAGCAGGAAGATAAACTTCATAAAAATCTTTTTCCGATGGAAGTGCATTAAATTGATGTCTTATTATCTCTGGTCCGCTGTGAACTGCATAATGCTTGGCGCAGGCAGCAGTTTTAAGGTATTTGGGATCATCACCCTGCAGTCCTTTTACAAAAGCACTTCCAATTTTTCCTGTGAGAAGCGGATCTTCACCATAGGTTTCCTGTCCACGCCCCCATCGTGGATCCCTGAAAATATTAATATTAGGTGTCCAGAATGTCAAACCTGTATATTGCCTTCTGTTCCCTTTCTTAACTGCAGCATTATGCTTTGCCCTGGCTTCATCAGAAATGGCTGTTGAAACCTCACAAATCAGGTCGTCATTAAAGGTTGCAGCCAATCCAATAGCCTGAGGAAATACAGTTGCCTTGCCTGCTCTTCCTATACCGTGCAAACATTCGTTCCACCAGTTGTAGGAGGGAATTCCAAGCCTTTCAATAGCTGGGCTGTTATAAAGCATCATACTGGCTTTTTCTTCAAGGGTGAGTCTTGAAATGAGATCTTTTATACGGGTTTCGGTGTCCAGTTTGGGATTTTGAAAAGGCATTCCGGGACCTTGAGCGTGGCTGATTGCTGTGCTGATAATAAACAGCATTACGATGAGATATTTCATACCGTTAATTTTTAGGTACTAGGCGCTGGGCACTAAGTTCTAGGGCTTTATTGCGAATTAAACTTTGTTCTCCTATAGTAAAGATAAGAAAGTTTAATCAAGGATGAGAAATTAGCTGATTGCACTTAAGGCCCAGAACCTAGTGCCCAGCGCCCAGCACCTGATTATTGTGGTGATAAAGTATCAATTTATTTTTCCAGTTTAATCGCCCCGTCAAGCAGCACTGCAACCACTGTAACTTCCTTATCCAAAACATCTTCCGGAATATCAATATAAAGTATTCCCGGTACCGGACTCCAGTATTGTTTCATCATAATATCCCAATCCAGTTTAGTGCCATTTCCCATTACCCAGATGCGGCTCACCTTGTTTTTTATCCCTTTTACAGCAATAGGCCCATTGGGAATATCTTCAACAAAAAGATAAAGTATTGTGCTGTCAGCTGATATAGTAGAAGCCCCGTAATAATAATCTTTTGGAATTCCTGGATTGGTCCCGAAGATTGCATCTTCATGCTTCTTTGTCCAGCGGCCAAGCTTTTCCAGGATGTTAACCTGTTCTTTAGGGATGCTTCCATCCTGCATTGGACCTATATCCAGTAATAAGTTTCCTCCCATACTGATACAATCAATGAAGATCCGTATAACCTGGTTCGCTGTTTTATAGTTTTTGTCGTTATGTTGATAACCCCACGAATCGTTCATTGTCATGCATAACTCCCAATACTCATCTTTCGGTTTATGAATAGGAACTCCCTGCTCAGGAGTAGCGTAATCACCATAGCCCTGTAGCCTTGAGTTTATGATTGTATTAGCATTACTTTCCAGTATCATTTCCCTTATATCTTTAGCCTTCCACATCTCAGCATTTTGTTCCCAGTCGCCATCAAACCATATCAGGTCTGGATCATAGTACTCCAGGATCTCATTGATCTGGGCATGATTGAATGCAGAGAATTTTTCCCAGCGTGTACTATCTTCAGTATATCTTTTTACTTCCCTGGTTTTATTGGGGTAATCAGGATGTGACCAGTCTAGCAAGGAATAATAGAGCCCAGCCTTCAGCTCGTTTTTTCTAAGATTTTTAACAAAAGGTTTAATAAGGTCTTTACCTGCCGGGGAACTGTTAACAACATCCAGATCAGAAACTTCACTATCCCATAATGCAACTCCATCGTGATGTTTTGTGGTTATAACAGCATATCTTGCTCCGCTTTCTTTGATGATCTTTGTCCAATAGGCAGGATCATAATTTGAAGCTGTAAAACCACTGAGTTGCTTCATATAGTCATCATGGGAGATATAGCCATTGAAGAAGCTCCAGGATTCATCAATTCCATTAACTGAATAGATCCCCCAGTGGATGAAGATCCCGAGTTTGGCATCCTTGAACCACTGCATGCGGTTAACATCCTGCGAAAAAGAAGAAAAAATATAAACAGATAAAAGTGTTGTGAGTAGTAGTTTTTTCATAGAATAAAGATAATGTTTCTCACAGATATATAAATTGAAGTGATTAATTCGTGAAAATCTGTGAGAACTCTTAATTTATTATTGCTTCATCAATAAATATCCAGCACTTCCCCCCAGCACCAATATGCCAGTCGGGGCATTGTTTCATTGATTCAGCATAAATCTTTATATACCTTGCTTTCAGGTTTTCAGGATGGATAGTGAAGCCTTCAATAAATATATCAGGTTTATTATCAGGAACTTCATTAATCACTGTCTCAATTAACTTATAGTTATCTCCGTTTTCAGAAGCATAAAACGAGACTTTCACAGGAAGGAATATCCAGGATTTATATTCCTGTAAAAATGTTGTTTTTATCTCTCTGATTTCTTTTACTGATTCAAGATCAACAATGGCTTCCATATTTTCTCCTTCGAAACCAAGCCAGTTAAAGTGGAAGTCGAGTGTGCCAATGAGCCCATCCGTTAAAGCCTTACCTCCTCCTACAGGATATTTTGTACTGTATTCAGTTTTTATATTCACGTTCTTTCTGCTTGACAGGTTCTCCTTCATGCTGTTATCCACATAGTTAAGCATGGCTTTGTGGTATTCATCAGGAAATTTCCCATGTTCTGTAAACCTCGTTATTCCTGCTTTTTTTGCCTGCTCTGTAAAATTGATCAAGCGTTTTCTCATTTCAGGATTGATGCTCCATTCTCCATTCTCCTGTATGAAAAAAGTGAGATCATCATCAATATTCCTCATGGATATTTCCAGGATGGCATACTCCAGTGGGAGGCGTGCATTCTTCACTCTTTCCAGTATTTCCGGATGTTTATCAACTGCCTTTTCTGCTTCATCAAATAAGCTGGAATACTCTTTTATAAGCTCAGGTGTAAGATATGACATCAAACCATCATAAGGATATCCATAGATATTTAAACCTTTTCCTGATTTAATTAATTCATCATGTGTTTTTTCAATATACTCCTGAATATATGGAGCTGCATCTCCATAATATGCATCGGTGAAGTCTTTTATGATCTTGCCTACATCCAAATCAGGCTTCCATAACAGTTTGGTAATGATGTAAGTTCTGAGTTCATAAAACTCTCCCACATTATTTCCGCATCCCTGCTGAAACATCATAAAGGCATTATTCTCAGCGAAGAATTCCAGATTTGGCTGAAGCACATGAAAATTAGGGAAGGGACTAACTAAATTCCTGAACTGAACAACATAATCCCATATCAATATATTATCCGATAATACACCCCATTCTTTCAGGTCTTTCGCAAAAGTATTTTTTCCTTTTTCTTCCTCTATAGGTTTGCTCCTATCGCATTCTATAGAGCAGAGCATTATGTTTACATTATCTTCGGGAATGATATTTTCAGGTGCTGAACGGGTATATTGATATGCCAGTGTTGAAATGATCATATAAGGATATTCACGGGCCACTTTATTTACAAAATCTATCATGGTTCCTGAAGGGCCACCGTATTTTTCATCCATTTCCTTACATTCATCACACTGACACGCAAGGTAGTTGTCATTTTGTGAGACAGACCAGAAATTTGCATCAGGGTTTTGTTTAATGACACTATCCAGATTTGCAACTAATACATCAAATACTTCAGGATTGGACAGACAAATTTGTCCGCCAGGAATTCTTTTTCCATTCAGTTCTGAGAAATATTCAGGATGCTCATCGAAGTATTTTTCTGCAGGAATAAGATCATCAAAAGTATGTACCCACATATGCCCCCATAAATTACGTTCATCAGTTTTCTTATTGAGTTTATGCCATAGTCTGAATTCAGGGCTTGTTAAAGGAGCTTTAAAATGCAGTTCCCTGAATGTAAAAACCGGGATTTGCTTATCATCGATTTTCCCTAACACTATCTGATCCTGCTTTGGTATTACCTTAAAATCAGGAGTATACATCCTGCAATCCAAGTAATCTTCCAGGAAGCCGTAAACGCCGTTTAATATTCCATAACTCGTATTTCCTGCTATTATCAGATTACCATCCGTGGTTTTGATAATATATCCATCATCACCCAGGTCGAAGAGCTCATCATGTAAATTAAATTCATCATAAAATTCGCAGTTATCCTGTAGCTGAGGATCTTCGCCCTCCACCTGTCCGTACCACTTGTTCTTTCCCAGGATAATGGATGGAGGAATTACTTCTCCTGTATCTGTAATTATCGGAAGTACTTTAGCTCCAATCTCAAACAGATATTTCTGTAATTCCTGTGCTGCTAATAAGGTAACACTGTCGGGTTCCTGGCAGGTTACTATTTTGCAACCGCTATCACAGTCTTCTTCAAAAAGAATTATTTCTTCATTATTACAGGATGTCAATCCG
>CAZDWF010000020.1:16239-38108 GCA_964508895.1 uncultured Bacteroidales bacterium | reverse complement strand
GGTAGAAGGAACAGCATTAAATGTCCCGGTCCCAAATGGATCACTTCTTGATCTTACCACTATTGTAAAACAGCAAGATGTTGATATAACAATTTTAAATCATGCTATTGCAGAAATGGAAAAAGCATATCCTGAAATTGTTCAGGTTGTTAGTGATCCTATTGTATCAGGGGATGTTATCGGAAACACGCACTCTGTTGTATTTGACGAGCTTTCTAGCATGAAAACAAAAGGTAATATGATTAAAACTCTTGTATGGTATCACACTGCTCTTGCCCAGGCAGCGAGGATAAAAGATGTTATACTTGCTTATGATAAAGTTGATAAGAAAGGAGGTGTGAAATGAGAGTAGCAATTAATGGATTTGGAAGAATAGGCAGATCGGTATTCAGGATATTGAATCAGCGCAATGATATTAATGTAATTGCCATAAACGATCTGTTTGATGATGAAGTTCTGGCATATCTTTTAAAATATGATACTGTGATGCAAGGTTTTGGACAGGATATCATTCTGGAAGGCGATATTCTGAAAACACCAAATGAAAATGTGAAAATGCTGGCTATTAAAGATCCAAAACAATTACCATGGAAAGAACTGGATATTGATGTTGTTGTTGAAGCAACAGGAATATTCAGGACCAGAGAAAGCCTACAGCCACACATTGATGCTGGTGCAAAAAGAGTTATCCTAACTGTTCCTTCAAAAGGTGAAATTGATTTCACAATTGTTATAGGTGTGAATGATGAAGGCTTAAAACCTGAACATAGAATAATTTCAAATGCAAGTTGTACAACAAATTGCCTGGCACCTATGGTAAAGGTATTGAATGATGCCTTTGGCATTGTTGAAGGACTAATGACCACAACTCATGCATATACTAATGACCAAAGGCTGGCAGATGTTCCTCATAAAGACTGGAGAAGAGGGCGTGCTGCTGCTGAAAATATTATTCCAACAACTACCGGTGCTGCAAAAGCAGTTGGGAAAGTTATTCCTGAAATGGCTGGAAAACTGGATGGTATGGCCTCAAGAGTACCTGTTCCTGATGGATCAGTTGTCGATCTTGTTGTTGAACTGGCGACAAAGGCAAGCATTCAGGATGTAAATGCCGCGGTTAAACTTGCTTCAATATCAAAGAAAATGAAGCATGTATTGAAATATTCTGTAGAAAAACTTGTTTCATCTGATATTGTGGGAAATCCTTTTTCCTCCATCTATGATGCAGAATATACCAGGATGTTGGATGATAAAATCCTGAAGACACTTAACTGGTATGATAATGAATGGGGATATTCAAACAGAGTAGTGGATTTGATTGGGATGCTGATGAAATTTGATTAAAATCAAACTTTATTGTCAATTGTCAATGTATTATGAGTAATGTGAAATTTATTGAAAATATCACATCGGAAATAAATTAAAGATTAAACATTGAACACTGACAATTGACAATTATCTTATAATGGTAACCGATCCCTGAATACTTCTATTTTCTGTTCCTGTAAGGGTTTTCTCATGAACATCACAGACATAGAAGTATACTCCTTCAGCACAATCTATTCTATTTCTAAAATTTTTCCCATCCCAACGTATCATAGGGTCATTGGTTTCGTAAACAACTTTCCCCCATCGATTGAAGATCTTTAAGTCTATGCTTTCAATGGCAGCATGTGATTCAGGAAAAGGGATAAGATAATCATTTATTCCATCGCCGTTTGGAGTGAATACATTTGGGATTTCGTAAAGAGGACAAGCATTGTTTTCAATGCATACAATGTTGCTAAATAGACTTTCATTGCCTACTGTATCTATGGCTGTCACTGCATAGCAACCAACTACTGAATTTATATTTTGATGTAAATAGGTAGTGTCATCAGCTGATAAAACGGAATCAAGCAAGGCAAGACTGCTACTCCCTTTTGATGCATAATAAATGTAATATTTCATCGCATCTTTATTACATGTGTCAGCATTATAATGATTAGGGTTTGTCCAGAAAAGCAAATTACTTATATCATCACAGTTTGTTGATATTTCAAGAATTGGTGGACAAGGAGGAATATTATCAAATGGTATTCCACATCGTATAGGAGAATAGTTGATTATTGGATCAACAAATCCTGGAGAACCATAAGAGCCTTCACTTTTAATATAATAACAGTATATTTCAAGATTCTTTAACCCCTTGTCGCGATACACATTTTTATTTGTAAATCCTATAGAATCGTAACTACTGCTTCCCGGATCTTTTCTATAGATTATATATTTGGTATTGATCCACGGTATATTCATTTTCCAGGAGAGAAGGAGGGATTTATCGTAGGGAGATAATAATAAATCTATCGAGGAAGCTTTTTGTGACTTCCCAATATAACCAATACTTGTGCTTTCCAGCTCAACTTCATAGTTTACCGCAGAATCACTATTATTGATGTTAACTGAATTATCCAGGAACATAGTGTCGTTCAGGCCTGTTAATACTGCAACTTCTGTAATTGCAGCTCCTGTTAAGCCTATTCCCCTTTTCAGCCGATAATAATATGGTCCGGGATATTGTATCGTGTCCAGTTCAGTAGGCTTCGACCAGGCCACATATACATTTCCTGATGAAAGATCATTTTCATCATTACTTATATTGGTTATAATAGGTAAATCCTTTTTCAGATATGCACATGCTTCCACTGAAGCATAGCTTTCTGCACCATTTGGGAAATAAGCTGTAATTATATAGCAATATTCAACTCCGGGGACTAAGCCAACCCCATTATTATCATCAATAAAAGTTGTATCGCTTATATTACTTGTATTTCCAATTAGTTTATATCCAGTGTAATCAGGAACTCCTGTTTCACAAGGGCCGGGAATAAAGCCATAATAACCATTCCTTCTGTAAATTTTATAATACATGGCATTGGTACAAACCAGAGTATTCCACGAGAGTTGTATTGAATTGCCCAGAGGTTCAGCTAATGTATTTTCAGGAGGAGGAGAGATAACCTTTATTCCAATAGTTTTTAGATCTACAAGAGGGACAGGGCTGCTATTATCTTCAGCCCTGAAAATTCCATAATAATATTGATTTCTGATGTGCTCACATTTTGTGTTCCAGGTAAATATTGTAAACACCTCTTTTTCTCCAATTGCAGGATCCGGGTTTATATAGGCTGGACTAACAGGAACTTCAAAAGGTCCCCCACCGGCGGAGAGTTTTACTATATCATAAATAGTATCGAAGATGGTATCTGTACCATTTATTGAATTAATAGAAAGTTCGTAGTCATTATCGAAGGCTCTTACCAGGAATGTCAAAGTAGTATTTGCTTCAACACAGGTATCATCAATGCTTTCAATTACAGGTGGTGTATTTGTACACCCTATTATGGTAATCTGCATATCACGGGTAAGGCTGCTTATTTTAACACCGCTTCTCCATTCTTCAATCAGTATAGCAATGTTAAATTCACCCTGTTTGGTTGGTGAAACCCAAATTACATCACCTGTAACAGGGTTGACAGTGATGCTATCTGTTGCCGGAGGTAATGCATAACCAGGTATTGGCAATCCTCCTGCACCCCGGCAAGTTACAAAACGATATGATAGACTGTCTCCATCTATATCAAAGGCTCCCGGATTATGTATATATTTTTGCCCTACACATCCATTATCAATAGGAGGATTCAGAAGAGTAGGGGAGCTGTTGTATCCAAGGAATGGATTTATTAAAAGAGTGGTTTCAATATATAAAGGTACATTAACAGAGTTTGGGATGTTTTGTATTCCTGCATTACGATTTGGATCTTCAAGCCAGATGGTGTATGTGCCAGGAGAACTATATGTATGTCTGGCTTCATATGCACCTTGTGCCGGATCATAAGTATACACATTCCTGCTTATCTGATTGGGGTAATTGATCTTTTCTGTCCTGATTAATGTACTATAAGTTCCGTCACCCCAATGGATATCAAGCTCAGGCCTGTCGGCAGGACTGGGAGTATAAGTATACGTTATTATAGTAATTTCATAAGTTAATCCTGAAATATGCCGGAATGTTATTTCTCCGGCTCTTTGATGTGTTGCAAAAAGCTGTGAAATAAAAGTGACAAGCAGAATAAATAATACTAATATTCTCTTCATATTTATTCGCAGTATATGATTTATCAAAGTTAATAAAATAAAGGTGAAATGAGTTTATGTTAAATGTTTATTTAATGTAACTTTGTACATATATCCACCCACAGAGAGTGCATATGAGTTATAAGATTGATATAGAAGAGGAAAAACGGGAAATTCTCAAGCGATACAGAAATCTCTTATCAGCATGGACGGGCAGAAAAGAGCCTGTTGATAAACGTTTGGTCCGTAAGGCATTTAATCTCGCAGTAGATGCTCATAAAGATATGCGTAGAAAATCGGGTGAGCCCTATATCTATCATCCTCTGGATGTTGCCAAGATTGCTGCAGGAGAGATTGGTCTGGGAACTACCTCAATAGTGTGTGCTTTACTACATGATGTTGTTGAAGATACCGATTATACTCTGAAAGATATCAGATCTATGTTTGGAGAGAAATATGCCAGGATAATTGATGGTCTGACAAAGATTGACGAAATCTTTGACCAGAATACCACTTCAATGCAGGCTGAAAACTTCAAAAAAATTCTATTGACGCTTGCTGATGATGTCAGGGTGATCCTTATCAAACTTGCTGACCGACTTCATAATATGCGAACTCTTGATGCTCTGTCAAAGGAGAAGAGAATGAAAATCTCTTCAGAGACAATTTATCTTTTTGCTCCATTGGCTCATCGACTGGGATTATTTGCTATTAAAAGTGAACTCGAAGATTTGGTATTGAAACATACTGAGTCTGAGATATTCAATTCCATTACTCAGAAAATTGTTGATTCAAAGGAGGACAGAAGGCGCTTTACCAATAAATTTATATTTCCAATTAAAAAAGAACTTGCTAAAGACGATTTTAATTATAAAATAATTGCAAGGGAAAAATCTGTTTATTCCATTTGGGAAAAGATACAGGGAAAAGGAATTCCTTTTGAAGAGATTTATGACATATTTGCCATAAGGATCGTTATTGATGTACCCCCTGAGCAGGAAAAGGTTATGTGCTGGAAAGTCTATTCCATTATAACTGATCATTACAGGCCAAACATGAAGCGTCTGCGCGATTGGATAAGCATTCCAAAAGCTAATGGATATGAGGCTCTCCATACCACAGTAATGAGCAATTCAGGAAAATGGGTAGAGATTCAGGTCCGGTCAAGAAGAATGGATGAGATTGCAGAGAAAGGTTATGCCGCTCACTGGAAATACAAAGAGAACCAGAACTCAGAGAGCGGACTGGATGAGTGGTTGAATAAAATTCAGGAAATTATTAGAAATGATGAGTCCAACGCTCTTGATTTTCTGAGTGATTTTAAATTAAATCTATTCTCTGACGAGATCATTGCATTTACTCCGAAGGGAGATTTAAAAAGTTTACCAATTGGGGCAACTGTTCTTGACTTTGCTTATAATGTTCACTCACAAATTGGTAATACTGCTATTGGTGCCAAAGTAAATCATAATCTTTTGCCATTGAGTTATAGCCTGAAAAGCGGAGATCAGGTTGAGATTATTACATCAAAGAAACAGATTCCTAAAGAAGAATGGCTTGATTTTGTAGTGTCTGCAAGAGCAAGACATAGAATAAAAGCTGCTATAAAAGAAGTTAAGAAAGAAGCTGCTCCTGAAGGAAAGGATAAACTTAAAATATTATTTGAAAATGCAAATATTCCCTGGAACAACAAAAATGTTGAGGATTTCCGTCGATTTGTAAAATCAGATAATCAGAACGATCTGTTCTATAGGATGACAAAAGGTAAGATTAATGAAAAAAATATCAAAGCTTTTAATCAACTGAATGAGAAAAGAGGATGGTTGAAAGCTATAAGCAGACCATTTTCGAAATCAAGAACAGGTGATAGTAAGCTAAGTGAAAAGGTAGTAGAAAAGCTGAAAAAGGAACCTGAAACACTTCTTCTTGATACTGATATGAATGAATTGAAGTATGAAGAAGCAAAATGTTGTAATCCAATTCCAGGTGATGATATCATAGGTTTTCTGAAAACAAGTGGTATAATTGAAATCCACAGAACGAATTGTGAAAAAGCAATAAAAAATATGTCACAATATGGAAACAGGATTGTTAAAACAAAATGGAAATCGGATGAAAATATAGGGTTCTTAACAGGTATACAAATTCAAGGTTTGGATAAAAAAGGATTGACATTAAAAATCTCTGAGATTATTACCGAAAAGCTAAATATCAGCATACGTTCATTTCACCTAAATGCCAGTGAAGGATTAATGGAAGCAATCATAATGTTATATGTTCAGGATGTGAATAACTTAAATCAGTTAATTTCTTCACTTAAAAAAATCAAGCAAGTGTTAAAAGTTAAACGTATAGACAGAGCTGTTAGCTAGTCCTTTATATTCTATTATCCTGAAAAATAAAAAAAACAAACTATTTTTATTTATACCAAATATAGTTAAAGAAAAATTGTGTATTTTTATACGGATTTTAAAGTTAACTAAATGAAAGATAGTAATAAGGATACATTTGATACTGTTAAAAAGATATTTACTGAATATCTTGAGCAAAGAGGTCATCGCAAAACCCCTGAAAGATATACTATTTTGAAAGAAATCTATGCCACTGATGGGCATTTTGATATAGAAACTTTATATATCAAAATGAAGAACAACAAGTACAGAGTTAGCAGGGCAACGCTCTATAACACAATAGAATTGCTTCTTGATTGTAATCTTGTTACAAAACATCAATTTGGAAATAACTGTGCTCAGTTTGAAAGATCATATAAATATAAAAAACACGATCATTTTATTTGTGTGGATAACGGTCATGTTATAGAATTCTCAGATCCGAGAATAGAAGATATTAAAAATTATGTTGAGAAAACTCTTAATGTTGAGATAACTCATCATTCATTAACATTTTACGGTCATTGTCTTAATAAAAAATAGGTGTAAATCCAACCAAACATGAAAATTGATGTATTATTAGGCCTTCAGTGGGGTGATGAAGGTAAGGGTAAAATTGTTGACGTTCTAACACCTAATTACGATATTATTGCCAGATTTCAGGGAGGACCAAATGCAGGTCATACTATCGAGTTTGATGGTAAGAAATTTGTACTCCATATTATTCCTTCAGGAATTTTTAATCCAGGAATAAAAAATCTGGTAGGAAATGGTGTTATTATAGATCCATTTATTCTGTATAAAGAGATTGAAAATCTGGAAAATGCTGGCATTAAAGCCAGAGAAAACCTTATGATTTCAAAAAAAGCTCATCTCATCCTTCCAACTCATAGATTGATAGATGCTGCTTCAGAAGCTGCTAAAGGAAAAGATAAGATTGGATCTACACTTAAAGGAATAGGTCCTACCTATACTGATAAAATTAGTCGTGGCGGTATTAGGGTTGGAGATTTATTTACTGATAATTTTCAGGAGAAATATGATCTGCTTAAGGCAAAACACCTTGAAATTCTTTCATTCTATAATTTTGATTATCTGAACTTTGAATTGGATGGACTTAAGTTTGAGGATTATGAGAAAAAATGGATGTCAGTAATTGAATTCATTTGCAAACTCAATGTTGTTGATAGTGAATACTTTATTAATGCTGAGTTAGGTAAAGGGAAAAAAGTTCTTGCAGAAGGAGCCCAGGGTACCATGCTTGATATTGATTTCGGTTCATACCCATTCGTAACTTCTTCTAACACAATTACAGCAGGTGTATGTGCAGGATTAGGAGTTGCACCTTCAAAAATAGGGGAAGTCTTTGGTGTTTTTAAAGCATATTGTACGCGTGTTGGAGGAGGCCCATTTCCAACAGAATTAGAAGATAGCGATGGTGAAACTTTAAGAAATGTCGGTAATGAATTTGGCTCAACCACCGGAAGACCAAGACGCTGTGGGTGGCTCGACCTTGTTGCATTGCAATATTCAATTATGCTTAACGGAGTTACCAGTCTATTCATGATGAAAACAGATGTGTTAAGTCCTTTTGAAACACTTAAAATTGGAACGAAATACAAGATAGAAAATCAGGAAGTTAATTATCTGCCATTCGATCTTTGTGAAACGAATATCAACCCTATATATATAGAACTTAAAGGATGGGATATTCCTATTGATAATTTTGATAGTGTTGATCAGTTTCCGGTTGAGCTTAATGATTATATTAAGTTCGTTGAAGAGAATACAAAATTGCCTGTAAAAATTGTTTCTGTCGGGCCAGACAGATCCCAGACTATTATGAGATAAGATCTTTGTTAGAGCTTTCTTTTAATTTCAATTTCTTCGTATCCCTCGATGATATCTCCAACTTTGACATCGTTAAAGTTTTCGATATTCAGTCCGCATTCATATCCTGTACCAACCTCTTTAACATCATCTTTGAATCTCTTGAGTGAACCAAGCATTCCTGTATAAACCACGATACCATCCCGAATAACTCTTACTTTTGTATTTCTGTTTACTTTACCATCCAGAACATAACATCCTGCTATAGTACCAACCTTGGTAATCTTAAATGTTTCTCTGATTTCAATATTACAGAGGACTTTTTCTTCAATATCTGGTGAAAGCATACCTTCAATAGCAGACTTAATCTCTTCTATTGCCTGATATATAATTGAATACAGTTTGATATCAATTTGCTCTTTTTCAGCAATTTTTCTCGCATTTGGGGTTGGCCTAACCTGGAATCCAACAATAATTGCATTAGATGCAGATGCAAGCATTACATCGGTTTCAGTTATAGCACCAACGGATCCATGAATTACATTTAACTGTACTTCTTTTGTTGTAAGTTTCAATAAGGAATCAGAAAGAGCTTCAACAGATCCGTCAACATCACCTTTAATGATGAGATTCAATTCTTTAAATTCTCCGATAGCAATCCTGCGGCCGATTTCGTCCAGGGTAATGTGCTTTTGAGTTCTGTATCCCTGCTCACGTTGTAACTGTTGACGTTTAACGGCAATAGATTTTGCTTCTCTTTCATCTTTCATCACATTAAATCCATCACCGGCTTGAGGGGCTCCATTAAGACCAAGCATCAATAAAGGTGACGATGGGCCAGCTATTTCTATTATCTGGTTTCTTTCATTATACATGGCTTTAACTTTGCCGAAATTTGATCCTGCAACAACCATATCTCCAACTTTCATAGTACCATTTTGCACCAGAATTTTTGTAATATAACCTCTTCCTTTGTCAAGTGAAGATTCTATAACTGTACCTGAAGCAAGTTTTTCTGAACTGCCTTTCAATTCAAGCATTTCAGATTCAAGTAATATTTTTTCAAGTAATTGCTCAATATTGTCACCATTCTTTGCTGATATTTCCTGACTCTGGTATTTTCCTCCCCAGTCTTCGACAAGGATATTCATATCAGCAAGTTCCTGCTTGATCTTTTCAGGATTTGCGTTTGCTTTATCAATCTTATTGATAGCAAATATTATAGGTACATTCGCTGCCTGAGCGTGATTGATGGCTTCTTTAGTTTGAGGCATAACATTGTCATCAGCTGCAACTACGATAATTGCAACATCAGTTATTTTCGCACCCCTTGCCCTCATTGCAGTAAATGCTTCGTGACCAGGAGTATCAAGGAAGGTTATTTTCTTCCCGCTATCAAGAATAACCTCGTATGCACCAATATGCTGTGTGATTCCACCAGCTTCACCTGCAACAACATTTGAATCCCTGATGAAGTCTAGTAATTTGGTTTTCCCATGGTCAACATGCCCCATTACCGTGACAATAGGATGTCTTTCTTCTTTATCATCAACATCATCTACTTCATCCGTTGAATCAATAGCTTCCTGAACTTCAACACTTACAAATTCCACCTTATAACCAAATTCTTCAGACACCACTGTAAGGGTTTCGGCATCAAGGCGTTGATTTATTGAAACAAATAGTCCGAGTGACATACAGGCACTGATCACCTCTGTAGCACTTACATTCATCATAGTAGCCAGTTCATTAACAGTTACAAACTCAGTAACCTTAATGATTTTCTTTTCTTCTTCAAGCTTCTTTTCTTCCTCTGCTTTAATCTGGCTGACAGCAGCTCTTTTTAATCTTCTGTGCTTTGAAGCTTTTGACTTTCCTGTAGGACTTAATCTGGAAAGTGTTTCTTTAATCTGTTTCTGGATTTCTTCTTCAGAAACTTCTGGTTTTATATATTCTTTTCGTTTTCTCCCTCTTGAGGGCTTACTTTTCTCAGTGTGTTTTGGTTTCTGTATCTTTTTCTCACCACTATCTGCTTTTTCAGTGCCAGGTTCTATTCTCCTTCTTTTCTTTTTTCTAGGTGTAACTTTTTCATCTTTTGAAGAAGCAATTGGTTTCTTTGTGGGTTTCTTTTCAACAGGAAGTTCAATCTTATCAAGGATTTTTGGTCCGGAGAGTTTACGAAACTCTGTTGGAATAAAATTGCCTTTATCTTCTTCTTTCTCAGTAATATCTTCCTTTGGCTTTTCTTTTTGTTTTACTGGAGGTTCCTCAGCTTTAATTTCTTCTTCCTTTATAGAGATGCTCTCTTTTTTAACTTCTTCATCTTTTGCAACTTCTTTTTCAGGAGTTTTTTCAATAGTTTTCTTCTCTGTTTTCTTCTCTATTTTCTTATCTATTTTCTTATCTATTTTCTTATCTGCTGCTTTTTTTGATTTCTTGCTAGGGCGGGTTTTCTGATTGATCTTTGAGAGGTCAATCATTCCTATAACTTTCACATCATCATTTGAATCAACTTTTTCTTCTTCTTTTTTAGTTTCTTCTTTAGGTTTTTCCTTCTCTTCCTCTTTTATTTCTTCCTTTACTTCCTGGATTTTTTCTTTTTCTTCAGGTTTCTTTTCAGGAATCTCTTCTTTTGTTTCTTTAGTTTCTTCAGTGCTTTCAAACTCGGGGTCTTTAGTTTCTTTGATGAATTCTGAAGTATGACTTTTGATAATTAACTCTTCGGCATCAGACTTTTCTTCAACATCTTCTGTTTTAGTCTCAGTGCTTGGGATTTCATCATCAGTTACAGTCTCTCTTCTGATGCCACCAATATCGCGCTTCATAGATTCTTCTTTGACATGCTTTTCATCAGTATACTCTTCCACAAGCATATCATACATCTCTTCGGTAAGTTTAGTATTGGGGTTAGTACCTACATCATGGCCTTTTTTTAATAAAAACTCCACAATAGTAGATATTCCCACGTTAAACTCCCGTGCGGCTTTACTTAACCTTATTGCTTTAAAAACTTCTGACATATAATCTTTCAGATATATTCCTATTTTTTAAAAAACCCCTAAAATAATATTTTTATTCAAACTCAGCCTTTAATATCCTCATTACCTCATTTATAGTTTCTTCTTCAAGATCAGTTCTTTTAACAAGCTCGAGTTTGTCAAGTTCAATAACACTTTTTGCAGTGTCGCATCCAATGGTTTTAAGCTCATCAATGATCCACTGATCTATTTCATCAGAAAATTCCTGAAGATCAACATCTTCTGAATCAACGTCAGTATCTCTGTAAACATCAATTTCATACCCTGAAAGCTTTCCTGCAAGCTTAATATTGAATCCTCCTTTTCCAATCGCTAGAGAGACCTGATCTGGTTTCATATATACATCAGCTTTTTTATTATTTTCATCAATATTAATTGATGAGATCTTTGCAGGACTAAGTGCTCTTTGAATGTAAAGTGATGGATTGGATGTGAAATTGATAACATCAATATTTTCATTTTTGAGTTCCCTCACTATTCCATGTATTCTGCTACCCTTCATTCCAACACATGCTCCAACAGGGTCAATCCTGTCATCATATGATTCAACAGCGATCTTTGCCCTTTCACCAGGTACCCTGACAATCTTAATAATGGTAATGAGTCCATCGAAAACTTCAGGTACTTCAGCTTCGAAAAGTCTTTCCAGAAATTCAGGTGATGTTCTGGAAAGAACGATAACAGGAGAGCTGCTCCTCATCTCAACACGTAGTACAACTGCTCTGATGGTATCACCTTTACGATAATAATCCGAAGGTATTTGTTCCGATTTTGGAAGCACCAATTCAATATATTCGTCATCAAGTACAAGGATTTCCTTTTTCCAAACCTGGTAAACTTCACCTGTTACTATTTCGCCAATCTTTTCCTTATACTTTTTATAGACATTATCTTTCTCATATTCCTGAATCTTAGAAATCAGATTTTGCCTGATAGTTAAAATCTCTCTTCTCCCAAAATCCATGAGTTTGAGTTCTTCCGAAACTTCTTCACCTACTTCAAAGTCTGGTTCTATCCGAATTGCCTGAGAAAGTGCAATCTGCATATTGTCATCTTCAACATCATCATCCTCAACTATTTCGCGATTTCTCCAAATCTCAAGGTCACCTTTGTCAATATTTACAATGATATCAAAGTTATCATCAGCACCATACTTCTTAATAAGCATGTTTCTGAAAATATCTTCAATAATATGCATCAGGGTTTCCCTGTCGATATTTTTAAATTCTTTAAACTCCGAAAAGGTTTCAACTAAGTTTATTCCTTCCATTTTATTATAATTCTATTTAAATGATACCTGTACCTTAGCTTCTTCAATCTGATCGAAACTTAGCTTTTGTATAGTATCATCTGATAATTTGTTTTTCTTTTTCTTTGCAGCTTTCTCAATCTCGATTCCATCTTCGTTAACATTTAATAACTTACCTTCCAGCATGGAATCGTCTTTAAGCTTAATTTTAAGATTTCTTCCTATGTTTTTATAGTATTGACGTTTAAGTGCAAGAGGATACTCAAGTCCTGGTGAGGACACCATTAATTCAAAATCCTCCTTATCTCTGTCAAGCTTGCTTTCAATTGCTCTGGTCATGTCAATACAATCCTGAATGCTTAGGGTCGTATCGCTATCAATAAATACAAAAATCTTATTATCCCTTTTTACCAGGATGTCTATAAGGAACTTGTCAGTGCCTTTAAGTTCTGCATTGATAATGCCTCTAAGTATTTTTTTATTTATCATTTTTTTATTAATGAAAGAGGGGACATTAGCCCCCTCTCACTTTTTTTTCCTCTAATGTTGTCCGACCAGGGCTCGAACCTGGACTCTTCTGAACCAAAATCAGACGTGTTGCCAATTACACCATCGGACAATTTATCTACCCGATTAAAATGAGCTGCAAAGATACTGTTTTTTTTAAGCCATCATAATTTTTCTTCATTAATTTGAACGTCTTTTCTTGTTATATCAACAAAATGACTGCTGTTAATTTTTCTTAATTTGTGAAATTACAATGAATAATCCGCTAAAAATTTATATTTTCGCCTAGCTTTATCCTTAACACTTTTATAATGGAAAAATTCAAAAGATTTAATAATATCCTTGGTTGGATTGCATTCATCGTTGCAACTTTGGTTTATTTCCTGACCCTTGAACCAACAGCCAGTTGGTGGGATTGCGGGGAATATATTGCTACAGCATATAAACTTCAGGTTGGTCACCCTCCGGGAGCTCCATTGTTCCAGATGCTGGGAAGATTTTTCTCACTATTTGCCTTTGGGGACACTGCTAATGTAGCCATGATGATAAATGCTATGTCGGCACTCAGTAGTAGTTTTACCGTATTGTTCTTGTTCTGGACAATTACCATACTTGCCAAGAAAATTGTTGTTAAGGATAACAAGTGGACAGATGGTAAATTATATGCAGTTCTTGGAAGCGGTCTAGTTGGTGCTCTTGCATTTACATTTACAGATTCATTCTGGTTTTCTGCTGTTGAAGGTGAGGTATATGCTATGACATCATTCTTTACTGCTATTGTTTTCTGGGCAATATTGAGATGGGAAGCTGTTGCTAATGAAAAACATGCATTCAGGTGGATTATCCTTATCGCATTCCTTGTTGGACTCTCAATTGGTGTACACCTTTTAAATCTCCTTGCAATTCCTGCAATAGCATTTGTATACTATTTCAAAAAGTACAAAGCTTCACTCAAAGGTGGCATCCTGACATTCATCGTTTCAATATTGATACTTTTTGTGGTAATGTATATCATAGTACCATGGATTGTTAAACTATCCAGCTTGTTTGAACTTTTCTTTGTTAATACTATTGGAATGCCATTTAATTCAGGCACAATTATTTACTTTATCTTATTGATTTCTTTAATAGTTTTTGGTCTGTATTATACCAGAAAAAAAGGAAAAGTTGTCTTTAATACTCTCATACTTTGCTTTGTTTTTATCCTGATAGGTTATTCTTCTTTCTTTATGCTAATCATCAGATCTAATGCAGATACACCTATTGATGAGAATAGTCCTGATGATTCAATTTCCCTTCTTTCATATCTGAACAGGGAGCAATATGGTGATTGGCCAATTATGCACGGACAGTATTTCAACGCTCCTGTTGTTGATTACGGTGATGGTTCACCTATTTATGTAAAGGATAAGAAAAAAGGTAAATATATAATTACAGACAAGAGGGAGTCGACAAAACCAATATATGATTCTAGGTTTACAACATTATTTCCCAGGATGTGGAGCAGTCAGAAGTCTGAGCATAAAAGGATGTATAAAAACTATATGGGCAAAGGTGTTCCGCTAAGAGTTGATAAACCGGATGGAACAACAGATATAGTTGCCAGGCCTTCATTTACTGATAATTTGAGGTATTTCTTTTCATACCAGATAGGTCATATGTACCTTAGATATTTCATGTGGAATTTTGTTGGAAGGCAAAATGATGTTGAAAGCCAGGGCGAAGTGCAAAACGGAAACTGGATAAGTGGTATTACTCCAATTGATAGCTGGAGGCTGGGAGATCAAAGTGATTTGCCGGTCTCAAGGAAAAATCCTGCAAATAATAAATTCTATTTCCTTCCATTAATCCTTGGCCTGATTGGTTTGTTCTATCATATGAATACGGATAAGAAAAATTCACTGGTAGTGTTCCTGTTGTTCTTTATGACAGGTATTGCTATCACAATTTATCTTAATCAATATCCATATCAACCAAGAGAAAGGGATTATGCATATGCCGGATCTTTTTATGCATTTTCAATCTGGATCGGACTTGGAGTCTTGTCAATATATAATGCATTAACAAAGAAAGTTAAAGATGAAAAACTAATTGCAATTGCAACCACTGTTGCGTGTCTCATCCTGGTTCCTGGAGTTCTTGCAAATGATGGATGGGATGACCATAACAGATCAAATAAATATGCAGCACGGGATTTTGCGATTAATTATCTTAATTCGTGCGCACCTAATGCTATATTAATTACCAATGGTGATAATGACACCTTCCCTCTTTGGTACGCACAGGAAGTGGAAGGAGTAAGAACTGATGTGAGGGTGGTGAATTATATGCTGGCTTCAGGATACTGGTATGTTCACCAGCTGGATAATAAGGTTTATGATTCAGAAAGATTGCCATTTACTCTAACATCGGATCAATACAATAAAGGTGTTAATGAGTATATACCATATATAAACAGGAATATAAAAGATCATATCGAAGTAGAAGATGTTATCAGCTTTATTGCAAATGAAGATGATAGAACAAAATGGCCACTTCAGAATGGAGAGATGATCAATTATATGCCTACTAAAAACCTGAAGATCACCATTGATTCTGCTGCCTGTATTGAAAATGGAATCGTTCCTGAAAGATTGGCTGATCAAATTGTTCCTGAAATAAAATGGAAAGTTAGACAAAATGCACTTTATAAAAACGATCTGATGTTCTTAGACTTTCTGTCTTCGAATAATTGGGAAAGGCCAATATATTTTGCCAATCCTTCGTCTATGGGCAAAGTGTTTGATGTTGATGAATATTGCCATATGGAAGGATTTGTTTATAGGTTTATGCCAGTGAAAGCCAAAGAATTTATTTCAGGAATTGGTGGTGTTTCAACTGATGAATCATATGATATCCTGATGAACAAAAGCAAATACGGCAACTTTGAGGATTTGAGCGTGGTGGTTGACAGGGAAAGTTATAGAAATGCCAGAATGCCTAAGCAGAATTTTATTCGTTTAGCTCAGGGGCTTCTTAATGAAAATAAGAAAGACTCAGCTATAGCAGTCCTGGACACATGCATTAAATATTTTCCTCATGAGCAATTCACTTATGATGTGTTGATGATACCTTTTGCTGAAGTTTACTACAGATCTGGAGCTCCTGAAAAGGCAAATGATATTATTAATATCCTGACAAATGTCTATTCTGATAACCTTAGATATTATCTTTCCTTAGATGCTGAATTTGTCGACAGAAACTATGCTGAAGATATTCAGCAGGCATTTGGAGTATTGCAGGGAATTGGTAAGATTGCAAAAGATTATGGGCAAAAAGAATTAGGTCAATCAGTTGATTCAATTTTAATGCAACAGATACAACAGTATCAGTAAGCAATAATTATTTCTTTTCATCAGCTTTTTTCTTCGGCCAGGAAAGAGCTATTATACCGATAATAATAAAAGGTATACTAAGTAGCTGCCCCATATTTAGAACCATTGATTTTTCAAAATCAACTTGTGTTGTTTTAAGAAACTCAATTAAAAACCTTGTACTGAAAAGCAAAATCATAAATAGGCCAAGCAATACAGCAGGAGCAGGTTTTCCTTTCTTCTTTTTATATATAGTATACAGTATTATAAATATAATAAGGTATGAAAGTGCTTCATAGATTTGAGTTGGATGTCGGGGCACATCATTATCGCGTATGAAAATAAAAGCCCATGGAACATCAGTAGGGTTACCATAAATTTCTGAGTTCATAAGGTTTCCCATCCTGATAAAAAAACCAGCCAATGCAACAACTATTACAAGGCGATCTATTAGCCATATAAAACTTAATTTATACTTCGATGAGAATATTAATAGTGCAATAATAATAGCAATTGCAGCTCCATGACTTGCCAGCCCTCCCTTCCAGACCATTAATATCTCCCATGGATGATTCATGTAATAATCAGGTTCATAAAAGAAACAATGGCCGAGACGAGCTCCAACAATGGTTGCAATAATCAAATAGGTGGCCAGCTTATCAAGTAGTTTCTCAGGAATTTTTTCCTGTTTAAACATGCTCAACATTATTAAATAGCCAAATACAAAACCGAGAGCGAAAAGTAGGCCATACCATCTAATTGCAAAACTTCCTATATTAAATATTTCAGGATCCGGGTTCCATGTTATGTATGCAAGCATATCAAATTGTTTATAAATGCAAATTTATAATTAAAACTCATGATTACGGTATAATTTTTATTAAGTTATTTATTGCTTGACCCAGAATGTCTTCTGTATTGTTAATTTGATGAGGAGAGTAATTATCAGCTTTTTCCAGAGCTCTTTGTAAATTGAATCCTTTTTGTTTTTCGAAGTAAAAACTACCTTTTTCCTTATGATAATTGGCAAGATACTCCTGCTCGGTTTGTCCGGGAGTAGGTATAAAAATGGCCTTTTTATGGATTACTGTAAGGTCCATGATTGAAGAGTAACCTGAACGACAAATTACTAGTTCAGAATCATTAATGGTTTTTAATAATTCCTCACTCTGGAGATTATTGTAAGTAGTTAAATTATTAAGCTGATAACTTACATTCTCTATTTCTGTTTTTCCTGATACAATTGCAGTCTTGTACGGAAGTTTAAGAAATTCTTCAGTTAACAAACCTTCAAGCATGCTTCTTTGGGGTTCCGGTCCACTTAATATAGCCAGAATTTTAATTGTCTTTTTAGTATTTGGGTTTTTCTCAGATTTACTGAATCGTGATAATGGTCCAAGAAATGCATAGTTTTTATTAACAGGATATTTATTTGCAAGATCTCCGGATAGCGATTTGCTATTATTAAAGTCCGGAACCCAGCAATAATCATATTTATCAATAATTTTTCTATGAAACTTATGTAGATAGGACTCAATAAATTTGATTGAGTGAGGCGCTTTGATCATTAATTGATGGGAAATATATACCGATGGTACACTCTTATTAAAGCATCCGAATCGGTTATCTGATATTACTGCATCAATTTTGTACTTACCAATATAATCATTGAGCTTTTCATGATCTCTTCTTATACTTCGCTTGTATTCAGGATACATGAATAAAAGTTTTGCGAGCATTCTTCCACCGGATGGATACCTGACATTAAGCCCTTCGAATCTGATAAAATCCAAAGTTGGAAATTCTTTTTCCAGGAACGACAAAGGACGATTATCAGCTGCAATTACTACATCCTGATCATTTTTCAACAACTTTCGAATTACAGGCACACATCGGGTTGCATGGCCCAGTCCCCAATCCAGAGGGCATATCAATATTTTTTTCTTTTTTTTCAATATTGCAAGGGATATTTTCTTCCTTTGAGAATAAAGGTATAAAAAGATGATCATTAATGGTATAAGGATGGGTGAAAATCAAACAAAACTAATTTATAAAATTGCTATCACACTAATTCCTGGTGTTGGCTCTGTTACTGCTAAAAGGCTTATCTCAATATGTGGAAGTGCAGAAGCGGTCTTTAAAGAATCACCTTCGGGCCTTCAAAAGATTAATGGAATAAACCAGAAGATCATTAATTCTATCAGAAATAAAGATCTTTTTCACCTCGCTGAAAAGGAAATTGGATTCATCGAACGAAATGATATCCTGATATTGTATTATTTGGATGAGAATTACCCCTTCAGGCTGAAACAGTGCGCTGATTCACCGATTTTATTATACATAAAGGGTAGTACAAATTTGAGTACAAAAAGAATAATTGCTATAGTTGGAACACGTAAACCAACATCCTATGGTAGGGATCAGTGTGAAAAGATTGTTCAGGGATTATCAGATTATAATGTTCTCATTGTAAGCGGGTTGGCATATGGTATTGATACTGTTGCCCACCAATGTGCATTAAAATACGGATTGCCAACAATAGCTGTTCTTGGACATAGTCTCGATAGGATATATCCCTCTTTAAATATTAGTCTGGCAAAAAAGATTCTAAGAGATGGAGCACTTTTAACAGAATTTATTTCTGGTACTAAGCCTGACAGAGAAAACTTTCCAAAAAGGAATAGAATTGTTGCCGGTATGGTTGACGGTGTTATCGTTATTGAATCAGCTGAAAGGGGAGGAGCATTAATAACTGCTGATATTGCACTTTCATATAACAGAGAGGTTATGACCATTCCGGGCAGGGTGAATGATGATTTATCAGGCGGATGCAACTGGCTTATCATTGATAATAAAGCAGCATTGGTTCGGAATGCTACCGATGTTTTAAAAATCATGAATTGGGATATAAAAGGAAAATATATCCAGAAAGAATTGAATTTTGATGAACTTGATGACAGGCAGAGGAAGATTATGAGATTACTTTATGAATACAGGAAAATTAATGTAGACCAGCTTGTTGCATTATCCGGTTTCAAAATGCAGAAGTTACCCGCAATATTACTTGAGCTTGAAATGAAGGGATTGATCAGAAGTTATCCTGGAAATTCTTATGAAATTTTCTGATCATGGTTTATTGACTTTTGTTCTTCTGTCTTCTATCTTACCTTTTGCGGTTTGAATAATCAGTAAAACACTAAGGAATAAAAATCCAAAAGCAACAACACTTAAAAGTTTATAATCTTTTGTGATCAGGCAGAAATCATATAATCCATGAAAAAGTACAGCTGCGCCAAGGCCGCCGGTTGTGTTCAGGAATGAATTATGTCCCAGCTTTGCCATACCAATAAAAAATCCCATTACTATAGCAAAAAAGATATTTGCCAGCCCTGAAGTATAAGCATGCACCATAGAAGGATTGAAGTCCGGTGAATCAAGAATATTAAGTACATATAGAATGTTTGCAATGCTTGAGAACCCAAGAGATACTATGATAGAGAATACAATCCCATCTGAAGGTCCATCGAAAGTCTTTTTTGGGAAGACATAAAATCTTAAAATCAGAAATTTCCCAAGTTCACTAAAGAATCCTATTAAAATAAAAGAATAAAAAAGTATCCTTTTAAGATTCCTCAGGTTATCATAACCCATTTCATTTGCAATGATTTGAAATAAAAGGGGAATAATAATTACTAAAATGCCAAGAAGAAATGCATTTAAAAGAACTTTAAACCAATTGCTTCCGTAGTATTTTTTTAAATAAATTAAGAGAATTACCGATAATATTGGAGATATTAAAACGGAAAGATAAAGTAAAACTGATCCCATTTGATATTAGATTTAGATTAATTCAAATATAAGCAAATGTTTGTAATTTTACACCTTATAAATGATAATTTAATTAACATGTCAAATAGAACAATAGCAAAACCACGTGATTTTGTTACCTTTAAGGATGGACTTGCTTGTACATGGGAGATTAAAAAGAAAGTAAGGAAGCACTACAATTTTAAATAACTCTGGAATTGGAAGGAATAGTAATAAAATCAACAGGGAGCTGGTATACTGTGTTAACAAATAATGGTGACAACATTAAGTGTGCACTTAAAGGGAATTTCAGAATTAAGGGCATTAGAAATACTAATCCGGTTGCAGTTGGTGACAGGGTGATCTTAAATGTTGATAAAGATAAATCAACGGCTGTGATCAGTGAAATCCTTCCTCGAAAAAATTATATAATACGTAAGGCTACTAAACTGTCAAAAAGATCACATATTATTGCTTCAAATATTGATCAGGCATTACTTTTAATAACACTGGTATTACCCCGGACTTCTTTTGGTTTTATTGACAGGTTTTTAATTACAGCTGAAGCATACCATATTCCTGTAAAGATAGTAATCAATAAGATAGATATTTATTTAGAGCCAACTTTGGAGCTATTGAAGGAGTATATTAATGTTTATGAGGGTGCTGGTTATGAAACCCTCACAGTTTCTGCAAAGTCTGGCGAAAACATAAAGGCACTGAAAAATGTTATGAAAGATAAGGTTAGTTTATTTGCAGGTCATTCAGGAGTTGGAAAATCAACTTTAATCAATAAAATCCAGCCAGGACTGAATCTTAAAACAATGCCACTTTCTGTAGCTCATTTAAAAGGAATACATACAACTACTTTTGCGGAAATGTATGAGTTGAATTTTGGTGGTTTTATAATTGACACACCAGGCATAAAAGAATTCGGGCTTATTGATCTTGATCCTTCAAAAATTGCTGAACGCTATCCTGAAATGAGAGCAATTATGCATAAATGCAAATATCATAATTGTACGCATATACATGAACCAGGCTGTGCAGTTAAAGAAGCAGTTGAGAATGGTAAAATTTCAGAGATTAGATATTATAACTATCTTAGAATTATTGAAAATGCAGAAAATGAAAACGATTTAGTATGATTGCAATTGATATGATCACAGATATTATTACTCCTCTTAAGACATCTGATAATGGTATTGATGCACTTGGATTGATGGAAGAATATAAGGTTTCTCACCTGCCTATAGTAAATAATGTTGATTTTTTGGGATTAATTTCCGAAAGTGATATTTATTCAATTAATAATCCTGAAGAACCTATTGGCAATTATAAATTATCACTTTCAATGGCATTTGTGCAGAAACATCAGCATATATTTGATGTATACAGAATTCTGGGAATGTATGAGCTCTCACTTATTCCTGTGCTTGATGATAAAAACAAGTATCTGGGATCTATAACACTTGATACTTTGAGTAAAAAACTTTCTAATGCAAGTTTTATATCAAGCCCAGGAGGAATAATAGTACTGGAAATGAGTGAAAACAATTATAGCTTATCAGAGATATCT
>CAZDWF010000020.1:0-16229 GCA_964508895.1 uncultured Bacteroidales bacterium | reverse complement strand
AAATTCAGCTGAGAATGCTATTGTGCCTGATCTTTGCCTACACATCAGATTATTGAATCAAATAATGCCAAAATTATGGCAATGTATATTAATTCAATTAAAGACTCTACCAAACTTGAAGTCTCAATTAAAGTCAATAAAATGGATATAGGATCCATACTTCAGACTTTTAACCGTTATGATTATTTCATAAAAGCATCATTCTCTGAACAGGAATCTCTTTTTGAAGATTTAAACGATAGATATAATTCATTAATGAATTTTCTGGATATTGGGGATAAATAAATTATTGAACTTCAAGTAAATGATTAATTCCGTTAAATATATAATATTTCTGTCCATAGTTTTTTTATCTGGAGTTATAAGTTATGCCCATTCTGCAGATATATACAAGGAATGTGACAAAAGCAAGCATATCACCATAAGATCAATAGATCTGGAAGGAAATAAGATAACAAAAAATAGGATAATACTCAGAGAATTATTATTTCATGCTGGAGATACCGTTTGTAGTGACTCTCTGGGTGTTTTAATAGAGAAAAGCAGGGAAAACCTCCTAAATACATCATTGTTCAATTTCGTTACAATTGATACTATAACAGTTCCGGGTTCTTCCCAGGTCTCTGTAAAAATCAGCATGCTTGAGAGATGGTATATCTGGCCATTTCCGATCTTCGAATTATCAGATCGTAATTTCAATGCATGGCTCGAATCAAGTGATCTGAGCAGGGTTAGCTATGGTGCATTTATTACATGGGAGAATTTCAGGGGAAGAAAAGAGACTTTTAAACTTCGGTTACAATTCGGTTATGATGAGAAGTATGATTTATATTATAAGATCCCATACATTAACAGGAAGGAAACGATAGGAATTGCTTTCGGACTGGGTTTAGCTCAAAATCATGAAACATCCTATTTAACGGAGAATAACAAACTACTGTATTATAAGAATGACGATAAACATATTAAGAAAGATGGTTTTACCTATTTTCAACTATTGGGTAGAAAAGATATTTACAACTCCCATAAATTTGAGGTATCCTTTAATTATCTGAATTTTGATGATACATTGCTGGTTCTGAATCCTCACTTTACCACGAGCGACAAGGCGATTAATCGTTATCTGAGTTTATATTATCAGTTTAAAAGTGATCACAGAGATTTTCATGCGTATCCTTTAACTGGATATTATTTTGATGTAGGATTTAAAAAAGCTGGTTTGGGTATAATCTCACATGATGTAGATGTGTTATTTGTAACATCCACTTTCAGGAAATACTGGCAACTTAGCAACAGGTTTTTTTACGCATTTAATATTAATACAAAGTTTTCTGATAAAAAGCGTCAACCATACTTTCTCCAGAGAGGATTGGGATATGGCAGGGATTTTGTTAGATCTTTTGAGTATTATGTGGTTGATGGACAGAATTTGGGTCTTTTTAAGTCAAGCCTCAAATTTGCTTTGTTGCCTCCAAAGGTTTCTGACTTAAAATTTATTCCTTTTGAGAAGTTTAGTAAAATCCATTATGCTCTTTATTTTAATGTATTTTTCGATATTGCTTATGTTGATAATCCATACTATAATCCTGCATATAACAATTATCTTGAAAACTCATTGCTCTTTGGATATGGCATTGGATTAGACCTTGTTACATATTATGATATTGTTATCAGGGGCGAACTTTCTATCAACAGATATGACAAGCCAGGCCTTTTCCTTCATTTCATGGCTCCAATATAGTTATATGTTATTGATAAAAAGCAAAATAGATAATTTGATATTTTGTTAAATTATGTTAAGCTTTTCACCGAAAATTCCAGTAATTTTGTAAACTTGTAGCCGTTTGAGAATTTGTGAATATACTGCATCAAGCATGAGAATTGGATTATTTGGGAAATCATTATCTGATAAGAATGTTGTTTACTTAAAACAGCTTTTAAAGAAGCTGAATGATAGTAACATACAATTTTCTTTCTATAAACCGTATTTTGACCTTGTTTCACAGAAGTATACAGTTGAAGGTGATGTTAAAATTTTTAATGATCATAACTCCCTCCAAAAACAGGCAGATATTTTATTTTCTATAGGTGGTGATGGGACGTTGCTTGATACCCTATCGTTAATCAGGGATTCAGGTATGCCAATACTGGGAGTTAATCTTGGCAGGCTGGGTTTTTTATCATCAATTTCAAGAGATGAGATCTTACCAGCCATTGATCATCTTATCAAGGGCAATTATAAGCTTGATAAACGGACTTTATTAAACCTGGTTACAAATAAGGGAATTGAGGATGATTTGAATTATGCATTAAACGACTTAACAATTATAAGAAAAGATTCTACTTCATTAATTGTTACTCATGTTTATGTTGATGATGATTATCTTAATTCATATTGGGCTGATGGATTGATTATTGCAACGCCAACAGGCTCTACAGCATACTCCTTAAGCAGTGGTGGCCCTATTCTAACACCTGGTTCTGAGAATTTTGTTATAACCCCGATTGCACCGCACAATTTAACAATTCGACCTATCGTTATATCAGACAAAAGTGAAATAAGGATTAAAGTAGAAGGAAGAGATAAGAAATATCTGGTAAGCCTTGATTCCAGAGCATTTGATATAGATTCCTCCGTTGAACTTATTGTTAAGAAAGAAGACTTCAAAGTTAACCTGATCCAGATAGCCGGTAAGAGTTTCTTTTCCACTATCAGAGATAAACTTAAATGGGGTCTTGATGTTAGGAACTGATATTTGAAACGTGTATGATTAAAAAAACATTACTTCTATTATTTATAATTTGTGGACTTGGCTTAAATGCTCAGAAAAGCCTTGAAGTCGGATTATTTGTTGGAACTTCTTATTATTTAGGCGATCTGAATCCGGGTTTTCATTTCCGTCAGCCTGATATTGCATATGGAGGTGTTGCCCGATATAATATAAATCCTAGATGGGCTATGAAGTTTAGCATATACAGAGGCAAAATAAAAGGCGATGATGCAACAACAAAAAGCAATGTTGACAGAGATCTTAGCTTCGAATCAAAAATTACAGATTTCTCATGTATTATTGAGCTGAACTTCTTTGAATATGTTACAGGAAGCACAAGAAACTCTCTTACACCTTATATCTTTGCAGGAATTTCTACATTTCTGTTTAATCCAACTTCTGGTGGGGTAGATCTGAAAAATATAGGTACTGAAGGACAGAATATTGGCTATGATGGCAGAAGTCCTTATAAACTATTTAGCTTTGCATTCCCTTTTGGATTGGGTTTTAAATATTCTCTGAACAAAAGACTTGGATTTGCATTTGAGTGGGGAATGCGAAAAACATTTACAGACTATCTTGATGATGTGAGCAAGACGTATTACATGAATGGAGAAAATATTAATCAAAATGATGCCGCACAGGTTCTCTCAGATCCAACACTTGATCATAAACCTGGTATGCAGAGAGGAGACCCAAAGACTAAAGACTGGTATAATTTTGCAGGAATTACCATTACATATAAGATCAATTTGTTTAACAATTATAAATGCACCGATTTCGGTAGAAGAAAAAAATATTAGATCCCATTGTTGATGCTATGTCAGAAAACCTAAAAGATAAGATAACCATTGAACATTTGCCAAAGCATATTGCTATTATTATGGATGGTAATGGCAGATGGGCAAAAGCCCGGGGCAAACCTCGCACTTATGGTCACAGACATGGTGTTAAATCAGTTAGAGAAGCTGCAGAAGCTGCTGCAGAACTTGGAGTAGAATACCTGACTCTTTATGCATTTTCTACAGAAAACTGGTCAAGGCCGAAGTTTGAAATTGATATTTTAATGCAATTGTTATTGCAAACGATAAATAAAGAAACGCTAACTCTTAATAAGAATAATATAAGATTAAACGCAATTGGAGATCTGGATTCATTGCCTGTAAAAATTTACAATGGACTTATGAAGGCAATTGATGATACTTCGAAGAACAGCAGGATGACATTAACCCTTGCTTTGAGCTATAGTTCCCGTTGGGAAATTACAAGAGCAGTTAGAAATATCATCGATGATGTAAATAAATCTAATCTGACATCTGATGATCTGAGTGACGAAAGTATTGCTTCCTATTTAACAACTTCAGGTATACCAGATCCGGAATTATTGATCAGAACAAGTGGAGAAAAAAGAATAAGCAATTTTCTGCTTTGGCAGATTGCCTACGCAGAATTATATTTTACTCAAAAGTTATGGCCCGATTTCAGGAAGAATGACCTTTATGAAGCAATTCTTGAATATCAGTCAAGGGAAAGAAGATTTGGAAAAATAAGTGAACAACTTTAAGAAGACAATTCATATATGATTGATCATAAAGGCTTGAAATATTTTTACAATCGTATTAAACTACCATTTAAGCTAATATTGACAGCATCTTTATTATTTTTTGCTGTCAATACTTCTATTGCGCAGATATCGATTGGAGACGACATTGATGTTATTGACTATTCGCTCCCGGCGGATTATGAGATAGGGGGTATTACTGTTTCAGGGATAAAATACCTCGACCAGAAAGTGCTGATTCTGCTGTCAGGTCTTAAAGTTGGTGAAACTATTAAAGTTCCAGGACAGGAAGTTACTGATGCCATTAAAAAATTATGGGATCAAGGATTGTTTGAAAATATTGTAATTTCTGCCACCAAGATCCAGGGGAACCTTATTTTTCTGAATATTCACTTACAGGAAAGACCCAGATTATCAAAATTCTCATTTAAAGGTGTTAAGAAAACAGAAGCAGATAAGCTTAGGGAAGACATGCATATTGCAAGAGGAGATGTAGTTACTGATAACCTTCTTGTTAGAATTGAAAATGTTATTAAGGATTATTATCACGATAAAGGATATCTGGATGCAGATATCATTATTAAACAGATAAGAGATACAACCCGTGTGAATAATGTTGACTTAGTTATTAATGTCAGGAAAAACAATAGGATCAAGATATATCAGATAAATATTCAGGGCAATAAGAATTTAAGCAATCAACAAATTAAAAAAATCCTCAAAGAGACCAAGGAAAAAGGATTATTTAATCCTATGAAAGGACTTGATAAATTGCTGATCAGAGTTTTTAAGGATGTATTGAGATTTGATTTTATGGCTGTATATAGTGATTTTATGGTATATACAGATGAAAGCTTAAGGCTCAGAATATTCAAGTCTTCTAAGTTCATTGAGAGTGATTATGATGAGGATAAGGCAAAACTGATAAAGAAATATAATTCACTGGGATATAGAGATGCTGTAATTATAAAGGATTCAGTATACCGGCATGATGATAAAACAATCAACATTGATCTGTATATCGATGAAGGTCATAAATACTACTTCAGAAATATTACCTGGGTGGGTAATACCAAATATACCAGCGATCAATTGAATGACGTATTACAAATTAAAAAAGGAGATGTATACAACCAGGAGATATTGGAAACTAATCTGGAATTCAACCAGAGTGATCTGGATGTTAGTTCTTTATACCTTGATGATGGTTACCTCTTTTTTGCTGTTGATCCTGTGGAAATATTAGTTGAAAATGATTCGATTGATATTGAGATCAGAATTAGGGAAGGAAAACAAGCCAGAATTAATAAAGTTTCTGTAAGCGGAAACACAAAAACCAATGATCATGTGGTAATGAGGGAGATCAGGACCAGGCCAGGACAACTGTTCAGCCGTTCGGATATAATTAGAACCATTCGTGAATTGGGACAATTGCGCTATTTTAACCCTGAAAGTATTATTCCTGATGTAAGGCCAAACCCTGAAGATGGATCTGTGGATATTATTTATTCTGTTGAGGAAACATCAGCTGATCAGATAGAACTTTCAGGTGGCTGGGGGTATGGTAGAATTATTGGAACCCTGGGTGTTTCATTCAATAATTTCTCATTAAGAAATTTCTTTAAAAAAGATGCATGGAAACCAATTCCATCAGGAGATGGGCAAAAGCTAAGCTTACGTGTTCAAACCTATGGTGTGGGTTATATTTCTTATGGGATTTCATTTACGGAACCCTGGCTGGGTGGTAAAAAACCTAATGCGTTCAGTGTTTCTTACTTCCATTCATTATATTCAAACGGTTTGCCAAGGAGTGATACTAACAGAGCCTATATCAAGATCAATAACATTTCATTTGGTTTAGGTAAACGCCTTAAATGGCCTGATGACTTCTTTACATTATACCAGGGAATTAACTTTCAGAGGTATGACCTGAAAAAATGGTCGCAGATTGTTATCGGAAGTAGTGGTACAGGTTATTATAATAATATCAGTTATAATATTGTTGTTGCAAGGAATTCTATTTCCCCAAGCCCAATCTACCCAAGAGAAGGTTCTGATCTTTCAGTATCTCTTGAGCTTACTCCTCCTTATTCATGGTTCTCAGATCAAGATTATGCAAGCTTACCTCCTGATGAAAGATACAGATGGATAGAGTATCACAAGTGGAAAGTAAAGGCTTCATTCTTTACTGAAATTGCAGATAAGCTTGTGTTACACTCCCGTGCGAAATTTGGTTTCCTGGGAACATATAATCAGGAAATTGGTGTAACACCATTTGAAAGGTTCTATCTTGGAGGGGATGGCATGTCAGGATATAATATCTATGATGGAAGGGAGATCATCGGTATGAGAGGATACGACAGTCCTGATATTATTAGCCCTGATATACCACAAAACTGGGGAAGAGGAGGAACAGTATATGCAAAATATACACTTGAATTGAGGTATCCTTTATCATTGAATCCAAGTGCTACTATTTATGGAATGGGATTTTTGGAAGCAGGTAATAACTGGGTTCATTTCAGTGACTTTAATCCATTTGAAGTATACAGATCTGCAGGATTTGGTGTCAGGATATTTTTGCCAATGTTTGGTGTTCTTGGTCTTGACTGGGGCTATGGCTTTGATCAGCCTAATATCCCAGGACTTAAAGCAGGTGGTAATTTCCATTTCTCAATTAATCAATCAATTGATTAATATTATGGCAACATTTTTGCAATGTTTTAGTTCGTAAAATAAAAGGAGACTATAAATATGAAAAAGTTATTATTATTATCAGTTGCTGTTTTATTCAGTTTATGCTTGTTTTCGCAAAAATATGGCTATGTGGATACAGAATATATCCTTTCAAATATTCCTGAATATTCTGATGCACAAGACATCCTGGATGAAATGGCATTGAAATGGCAAAAAGAAATTGAAGAGAAATTTGTAGAGATCGATAGGTTATATAAAGATTATCAGGCTGAGTCAGTTCTTCTCCCTGAAGATATGAAAAAGCAGAGGGAAAATGAAATAATTCAACTCGAAAAAGATGCCAAGGACCTACAGAAACAAAGGTTCGGAAGGAATGGTGACCTGTTCAAGAAACGTCAGGAACTTGTTCAACCAATTCAGGAAAAAGTATATAATGCTATAGAAGCTGTAGCTGAGATAAATAATTATGCTTTCATTTTTGATAAAGCAGGAAGCTTGTCAATTCTCTACGCTAAACCAAAATTTGATATTAGCGATGATGTCCTTGATGAAGTGAGTAGTGTTATGCAAACTGTTAGAAGAGAGGATCGTACAAAAACTACTCAGACAGTTCGATCAACAGGGACTCAGAAAGATAACTCCCAGGGAGTAAATAAGATGATAAATAAAATGAAAGATCAGTAAGATTTTTATTTGCTGATTCAGACTTAATGACTGGTGACCAGCAACCAGAAAGATGGCAAATGAAATAACTAAAACTTACTTTTAAAGGAGGATTGGAAATTTTATAGGTGGATTTATGCTTTTCAATCAATTATTTGTATAAATTTGAGCCCTTATTCTGAAAATTAAATTTAAAAAATAGAACATGAAAAAATTGCTTTTTATTCTTAGCTGTGTTGTTATGCTGGCGTTTGTATTTCCTGCAAATGCGCAAACAAACTTAAAACTTGGCTATATTGATTCAAATGAATTACTGGAATTAATGCCAGGTAAAGATTCCGTTGAAAGAAAACTCATGGAATACCAGGCTTCACTGGAAACTCAAATTCAAAATATGTACGCTGAATATCAGGCTAAAGAGAATGATTTTAGAGCTAATGGTGCAACATTGTCTGATATAATTAAACAAACAAAAGAAAAAGAACTTTATGATTTAGCTGAAAGAATAAATGCCTTTCAACAAACTGCTGAAGTTGATTTTCAGAATAAACAGCAAGAGCTATACAATCCTTTGATTGATAGAGCAAGAAAAGCTATTAAAACTGTTGCTGATGAGAATGGATATACCTACATATTTGATTCTGGAATGGGAAGTTTACTTTATTTTGAAAGGGGGGATAATATACTTCCTTTGGTTAAAAAGAAACTTGGATTATAAATAAAAAAAATGCTGCTTTAAAAAGCAGCATTTTTTTTGGTTACTGGTCACTGGTTTTATACCATCCTGCATACATATTATAACTATTGGCAATTCTCTCTATTTCTCCTTCCATTAGTTTCTTGTCAATGTCTTTGACTTTTTTTGCAGGAACTCCTGCATATACACTACCTTCCTCAACAATAGTATTTTTTGTCACTAAAGCACCAGCAGCAATAATTGAATTGCTTTTTACTACAGCATGGTCCATAATAATTGCCCCCATCCCAATTAATATATTATTGTGTAATGTACAACCATGAATTACTGCATTATGTGCAATAGATACATTATTCCCGATTGATACAGGAGCGATTTTATATGTACAATGAATGATCACTCCATCCTGAACATTTACCTTGTTACCGATTCTTATGTGATGAACATCACCTCTTACCACTGAGTTAAACCAGAAGCTACAGTCGTTGCCAATAACTACATCCCCAACAATAGTAGCATTATCTGCTAAAAAACAATTGCTGCCTATATTGGGATGTATTCCGTTAACTGCTTTGATGAGAGCCATATAAATATTATTTTCCCGGGTAATCAAGTGAATAATGCAAACCGCAACTCTCTTTTCTCATAATGGCCATCTTAATAACAAGATACCCAACATTAATCATGTTCCTCAGTTCACATATTCTTTCAGTTAGAATGGATTTTTCATAGAGATCTTCGGTTTCTCTGTAAATGATCTCAAGCCTGTCAAGTGCCCGTTTAAGTCTAAGATCTGATCTCACTATACCAACATAACTGCTCATTAGTGATTGTAGTTCTTTAAGAGATTGGGTGATTAAGATCATTTCTTCATTTAGAACAGTTCCTTCTGAATCCCAGTCAGGAATCTCTTCATAAAATTCTATTTTATCAACTTTCTCCACAGAGTCTATTGCAGCACGATGAGAGAAGACAGCTGATTCTAAAAGAGAATTTGATGCCAGTCTGTTTGCCCCATGTAATCCTGTTGAAGCACATTCTCCGGAAGCATATAAATTATTAATGCTTGTTCTTGAGTATTCATCAACTTTTATTCCACCACAAATATAATGAGCTGCCGGAATTACCGGTATCATGTCTTTTGAAATGTCAATACCGATGCTAAGACATTTAGCATATATTCTTGGGAAATGCTTAATCAATTCATTTTTATCTAAATGAGTACAATCAAGGCAAACATAGTCATCCCCTGATAGTTTCATTTCACTGTCGATTGCCCTGGCAACAACATCTCTTGGTGCAAGGCATCCTCTTTCATCGTATTTTCTCATGAATTCCATTCCTGATATGGTCTTCAATATACCTCCAAAACCACGCATAGCTTCAGTAATAAGAAAAGAAGGATGTTCATTGGGATTATAAAGTGAAGTGGGATGAAACTGAATAAACTCCATATTCTCTACTATTGCTTTGGCCCTGTAAGCCATTGCAATACCGTCTCCTGTTGCAATTACAGGATTTGTTGAGGTACTATAAACATTTCCTGCTCCCCCGGTGGCAATAAGAGTGATTTTTGAAAGCAAAGTAGTGATTTCATTTGTTTCAGGATCAAGTACATAAACTCCGAAGCAGTTGATATTCCCATTTCTTCTATTAACTTTTTTTTCAAGATGATGCTCAGTGATCAGGTCAATTGCAAATTGGTTTTCAAGCAGTTCAATATTCGGATGCTCTTCAATCTTCTTTAAAAGAGCTCTTTCTATTTCATGTCCTGTACTATCTTTATAATGCAGAACCCTGTGTTCAGAATGCCCCCCTTCCTTGACAAGATCATATTTCCCTGATTCCTTTTTATCGAAATTCGTTCCCCATTCAATAAGTTCCTTAACCCTGTCGGTTGATTCTGTAATGGTAATTCTTACAATTTTTTCATTGTTTAATTTACCCCCTGCAATAATAGTGTCTTTAATATGTTTTTCGTAAGTATCTGGGGTATACATAACAGCAGCAATCCCACCCTGAGCATATCGTGTTGCTGTTTCATCGGCTGTGTTCTTGGTGATTATACAAACCTTCCCATGATCAGCAACTTTAATGGCGTAGCTTAATCCTGCTATTCCTGAACCTAATATTAGAAAATCAACCTTTTTTCTCATTTTAGAAATATTATAATCCAAGCAAAGATAATACAGGATCTTTTCCTGAGTGTAAAAGTTTAACGGGATTTTCAAGCATTTCCTTAACTTTTACCAGGAAACCGACCGATTCTTTACCATCTATTATACGATGATCATATGATACAGCAATATACATAATGGGATGTATTTCAACCTTGCCGTTCACAGCAATAGGCCTTTCAATAATGTTATGCATCCCCAGGATGGCACTTTGAGGAGGATTAATTATTGGAGTTGAAAGCATTGATCCGAAAACTCCTCCATTAGTGATGGTGAAAGTACCCCCTTTCATTTCATCAAGGGTTATTTTTCCATCCCTGGCTTTTGTAGCCAATTCTTTGATCTTCAATTCGATTTCAGCAAGTGACATCATTTCAGCATTACGGAGAACAGGTGCCATCAGTCCTTTTGGTGTACTTACTGCAATGGCTATATCAGCATAGTTATGGTATATGATTTCGTTTTCATTAATCATTGCGTTTACAGCAGGAAAATGTGCAATAGCTTCTGTGATTGCTTTGGTGAAAAAGGACATAAATCCTAATGAAACATCGTATTTTTCTTTGAAATCTTCTTTATACTTTTTCCTGATCTCCATTATTGGAGTCATGTTCACCTCATTAAAAGTGGTAAGCATTGCCGTTTCGTTTTTAACAGCAACCAATCTTTCAGCAATCTTCAGTCGTAAAGTAGATAGTTTCTTTGTTTCAGTTTTCCTGCTTCCATCCCATATTGATGCAGTTGGTTTATGCTCCGGAGTTTCTTTAGATACCTGGTCTTTATTAGCTAAATAAAATTCCACATCTGATTTTGATAACCTTAAGTTTTTATAGAAAGCAATAATATCTTCATTTTTAATTTTGTTTTCCTGCATCATTTTTCTGGCTAGTGGTGATAAGTGAAAATCGCCTTTTGTTTCATCAGTTTTTTTCTCTTGTGGTTGTCCTTCAGTCTTTTTTGATAAACTTTTTTTTGTGCTGGTATCTATTGATGCAATTATACTTCCAACATTAACAGTATCTCCTTCTTCCACAAGGAGTTTGATTGTTCCATCTTTATCTGCACTTATGGTCAGAGTAGCCTTATCAGAATCAATTTCTGCTATGTCAGTATCTTTCTCTACATATTCTCCATCAGCAACAAGCCATGAAGCAAGCTGTACTTCAGAGATGGATTCTCCAGGACTAGGAACCTTAATTTCTACTGCCATGGGTAAATTTTATTTAGATTTTAACGTAGTTTTTTGTCTGCTGATACGGATTTGCTGGTGATTTCGTTACCATCCACTTTCCTTATTTCTTCCTCAAAGCTTTTCCATCTGTTGCCTATACAAACCATTTTACATACTTCATTATGCAGTGGACAATTACATTTACCGAATGCCTTTTCAATGATTTTTGTTTGCCGGATCTTGTGGAATTTGCTTGAACCTGTTGCTGTACTTCCACTTGCAGGCCTTGCAATTACTTTCAAAGGTTTATAATTGAAGTTCTGCAGCATAAATGGCCAGGCACCCATATTTACTGGTTCTTCCTGTACCCAAAAAAATTCACTGGCATTATTATAAGAATCGATTATCTTCTCAAGTTTTTTCTGGGGAAGTGGAAAAATTTGTTCCAGCCTGATTATGGAGATGTTAAACAGATCATGTTCTTCTCTTTGAGCTAAAAGATCATAATATACTTTTCCTGAGCAAAGTAATATTCTTTCAACATTGTTTTTTTCAACCTGCTTGTCATCAATCACTTCATTGAAATTCCCTGAAGTAAAATCTTCGATGGGAGAAATGCAATTTGGATGACGTAAAAGGCTTTTTGGGGTGAAGATTATAAGAGGTTTTCTGATATCTCTTTTCAATTGCCTTCTAAGAACATGGAATAAATTAGCTGGAGTAGTACAGTTTACAATCTGCATGTTGTTTTCGGCAGAAAGTGCCAGAAATCTTTCCATCCTTGCACTGGAATGCTCCGGACCCTGTCCTTCATAACCATGAGGTAAATACATTACCAGGTCATTCATTACATTCCATTTATCTTCAGCACTGCTTATAAACTGATCAATTATTATTTGTGCACCATTAGCAAAATCACCAAATTGAGCTTCCCATATAGTTAATGTATAAGGTGATGCTAGTGAGAAACCATACTCAAAACCTAGAACTGCATATTCTGAAAGGGGAGAGTTGTATATTTCAAACCTTCCCTGTGTTTTCCTTAGGTTATTTAATGGAATATACTCTTTTTCAGAATCTTCAATTTTTAAAACTGCATGACGATGTGAAAAAGTGCCACGCATACTATCCTGTCCGCTTACTCTAACAGAAACTCCTTCATCAAGTAAACTTGCATAGGCAAGTAATTCTCCCATAGCCCAGTCGAGCTTTTCATTCTGGTCAACCATTTTCCATCTTTCATCCTGCAGACGTTTTAACTTTCTGAAGATCTGTTCATCTTCTGGTGTATCGCTGATCTTTTGTGAGAGTTCAATTAATTTGTTTTTTGTTACTGATGTTTCAGGAGAGCTTTCGAAGTGTTTTTCAAAAGCTTTGTCGATCTCGCTCCAACGATCATGAAGGAATGAGGAGATATGAGCTTCTTCTATTGAACGTGACTTTTCAAGATTTTCTTCAAGTATTGAGCTTATTTCTGATTCTACTTGCTGAGCATCTTCATTATTAATGATTCCTTCTTCGATAAGTTTCTTTCTATAGATCTGTAATGGATCCGGATGTTTCTCAATAATCTTATACAACAGGGGCTGAGTAAACCTTGGTTCATCTCCTTCATTATGTCCATATTTCCTGTAACAGAGTAAATCTATAAAAACATCCTTATGAAACTTCTGTCGAAATTCCATTGCCAGCTTAATAGTATATGTAACAGCTTCAACATCATCACCATTGACATGAAATACAGGTGAGAGGGTTGTTTTAGCAACATCTGTACAATAAGTGCTTGATCTTCCCTCCAGGTAGTTAGTTGTAAAACCAATCTGGTTGTTGATTACTATATGTATTGTCCCTCCGGTTTTATATCCGGGAAGTTCCGACATCTGTAGTAATTCATAGATAATCCCCTGTCCTGATACAGATGCATCACCATGGATTAAAATTGGTGCCAGTTTCTTGAAATCTCCTTTATGGTCCATGTCTATCTTCGCACGTGATATTCCTTCAACAACAGGATCTACGGCTTCAAGATGACTTGGATTAGGACTTAAGGTTAACCTTATTTCTTTTCCTGATTCAGTTTTAATATCTGAAGTATGTCCTAAATGATATTTAACATCACCCAACAGGAATTCTTCATCATACTCACTTCCTTCAAATTCGTGAAAGATCAATTCCAGAGGCTTACCCATGAGGTTTGCAAGCACATTTAACCTGCCCCTGTGTGGCATGCCAATAACATATTCTTTTATGCCAAGCTCAGTACCGGTATTTACGAGAGAATGCATCGCAGGAATGAGAGCTTCAGCACCTTCAAGGGAGAATCGTTTTTGTCCTGGAAATTTTTTATGGATGAATTTCTCAAACAATACAGCCTGGCTGATCTTGTTAAATATTTCCTTTTTCTCCTTTGAATTAAAACTTGGAGCATTCTTAGTGCTTTCCATCTTCTGTTTTAACCAGTTTCGTATTTCAGGATTTCTGAGATACATAAATTCTACTCCAACAGATTGACGGTAAGTGTCTTTAAGATGCGAAATTATCTCCGATAATTTCGCATTGCCAATACCAATTTCCTTACCTGCCTGGAATGATTTGTTTAAATCATTTACAGATAATTCAAAATTTTCAATATCCAGTTTAGGTTTGTATTTTCTTCTTTTTCTTACAGGATTGGTTTTTGTAAACAAATGCCCCCTTTGACGGTATGCATTAATCAGGTTAATAACTTTAAACTCATCAGGATACCGATCGTCTGGTAGAATTTCAATGGAATACTCCTGACGGGCAAATTCAAAACCTTCAAAAAACTGCCTCCAGCTTTCTTCAACCTTTTCAGGACCCTTAAGATAATCCTGATATAATTGTTCAATTAACTCAGGATCTGTATTATTTAGAAATGAGAACTTGTCCATAAATTAATCTGATCACATAATGTATATACAATCCAATGGATAAAATGTTTCGATCCTATTATAAATCAAAATATTTTATTAGAACTTTTTAATTATTATCCAGTTCATTTAAGGAGATTCTGAGCAAGGCGAAGAATCTCCATCCTCCTTTTTGGTATTAGCTGGATATAATAACTGACACATACAAATGTAAGAATAAACAGGAGAGATCGATAACTAAAAAGTCCACCCTGATGGATGGACTTTATTTATCTTAATACGTTTGCTATTTCTTCGCTTCTATTCCGGTTCAATAGCATCAACAGGACATACGTCAGCGCAAGAACCGCAGTCGGTACAAATGTCTGGATCAATTACATAGATATCACCTTCTGTAATCGCTTCAACTGGGCATTCATCAATACATGTACCACAAGCTGTGCAATCGTCTGTTATTTTATAAGCCATGACAAAACTATTTTGTTAATGAATTAATTAATTATGTCTGTGGCTGCAAATATATATATATCATATTCATTATCCACATACAAATTAAATAAAATTATATAATTTAGAATAATTCTAAATAGATTAAATTTAACACTATTTATAATGATAGTAAATATTGAAACTGTTCAAATCTTTTATTAATTATTTTCGCTAATAAAAAAAATAACTTTATAACTTTGCAGGATATTTATAAACACTAGATAATGTCAGAAAAGAAAGGCAAAGTCATAGAAGTTGACGAGGTGGTTGTAAAATTTGCTGGTGATTCCGGAGATGGAATGCAACTAAGCGGTTCACAATTTTCAGACACTTCTGCATTCGCAGGTAACGATCTCTCAACATTTCCTGATTTTCCATCTGAGATCAGGGCCCCTCAGGGAACAGTTGCAGGTGTTTCAGGCTTTCAATTACATATAGGTCACAAAGAGGTTCAAACACCGGGAGACCTGGCAGATGTATTGGTAGCAATGAATCCAGCAGCACTTAAAACTAACCTTAAATGGGTGAAACCCAGGGCAACAATTATCATTGATATTGATAATTTTGATAATAAATATTATAAAAAAGCAGGATTTATTGAAGATCCGTTAGGTGATGGATCGCTCGATGGCTATAATGTAGTTAAAGCACCAATTACCAGTCTCAGTAGAGACTCTGTAAGGGAGTTGGGCCTTGATACAAAATCTGCAGCCAGGACTCGTAATGAATTTGCCCTGGGTATACTATACTGGCTTTTTAATAAGGATATTAAATTTGGAGATGAGTATATAGATCAGAGGTTTAAAAATAAACCCATACTCGCTGAGGCAAATAAGATAGTTCTAAGAGCAGGATATAATTATGCAGAAACTGTTGAAGCATTGCATATCACTTATCAGATTAATCCTCTCAAAGATCGTAAGGGTGAATTCAGGAATATTACTGGAAATATTGCACTTGCATGGGGCTTAATCGCTGCCGCAGAAAAAGCGGGCAAACAATTATTTCTCGGATCTTATCCGATCACACCTGCTACAGAAATTTTACAGGAGTTAGCAAAAAAGAAAAAGTCTGAATGTAAAAACATTCCAGGCAGAAGATGAAATTGCTGG
>CAZDWF010000019.1:12321-38392 GCA_964508895.1 uncultured Bacteroidales bacterium | reverse complement strand
TGGGGCTTACTATTACCCGTGAAAGAAGCAAGATAGTTGATTTTACAAATCCACATTCTCAAACCAGGCAGGTTCTTGTTCAGAGAAAGCCTGATAACTGGAGGAAGATGAAAACCTGGGATGAAGTAGAGGAACATATGATTAGAAATCCTCTTGACCTTGCAAATCAGCTTGTTTATGTTCAGAAAGGAACCATATTTGTAAACCGCCTCAGTAACCTTGCCGAAGAGATTGGTGATACAATATATATATTTGAAGATGACAGAGAAGTTGAAGAGCTGATCACTGCAGTGGCTAAAGGAAAACTTGATTATACAATTGCCGATGAACATGTCGCCCTTGTGAACGAAAAGTATTATCCGAATATTGATGTTGAAACTGCAATCAGTTTTTCTCAGAACCTCGCCTGGGCAGTACAGAAAGATTGTGACAGTTTGAGAATTGAAGTCAACGAATGGCTGGAAAAATATAATGAATCACCGGCTGCAGCATATATTTATCAGAAATATTTCCTGAGTCCACGTCATGTGAATATTGCCAAAAGCGGATACCATTCTGTAAGGGGTGGAAAAATTTCCCAGTATGATGATATGATCAAAAGTATAAGTAAGAAACATAACTGGGACTGGCGGTTACTTGCTTCTATGATCTACCAGGAGTCGAGGTTCCGTCCTAAAGTAAAATCCTGGATGGGTGCCTTTGGAATTATGCAGCTCATGCCAAATACAGCCGCGGTCTATGGTGTTGACACTGCATCCTCAGTTGAAGATCAGATAGCTGCCGGAGTGAAATTTATTAAATGGATCGACCGTCAGTTACCTGAATCCATCGATGATCCTGAAGAAAGAACGAAGTTTATTCTTGCTGCCTATAATGTTGGAATTGCTCACATTTATGATGCAAGAAGGCTGGCAGATAAATATGGGACAGATCCTGATGTATGGACTGGAAGCGTAGATCAGTTCATCCTTCATAAATCAAATCCGAAATATTATACCGACTCAGTAGTAAGGTATGGTTATGCCAGAGGTGAAGAAACCTTTAATTATGTGGTGGAGATTTTTGACAGGTATGAGCATTATAAAAAAGTGCTCACTAATTAATCGTGACGGGAAGAAGAAAGGTACATAATATAGTGTTCTATATCTGCTTCAATAAATATCTCACCCTCTTTCACAAAGCCTTTTCTTTCATAGAAACTAATTGCTTTAAGCTGTGAGTGCAGGTATACAGGAAGTTCATATTCTTTAATATCCTCCAATACTTTTTCCAGGATGGCATCACCCAGCTTTTTATTCCTGTATTCCTTTAAAGTAGCAAACCTTTCAAGTTTAATTCCTTTATCCGTTTTCCTCCATCGGGCTGTCGCCACAGGAATATCCTCAAAATAAAGGAGATAATGCAATGATGATTCTTCAAATTCATCGTATTCCAATTCAGGATCAACCATCTGCTCCACAACGAAAACGGAGTAGCGGATTTGAAAAGCTTGTTCAGCTAATTCAGGATTTTCAGGTTTTTTGAATTTTTCTATGCGAATCATGGTGTAAAATTAGTTATTAATTGCAAATAACAATTCGGTACTAGGCACTAGGTTCTAGATTCTGGGTGCTGGGTGTTTATTGCAAATTGAAAGTGATTTCACTTTGTTTAAACGAAGAAAGATAATATCAATTATACACTTCAGCCCCAGTGCCTGGTGCCCAGTACCCAGAACCTAAATATTATCTCTACCAATGTAACCTATCATCATACCTTGCGTCAAATTAGCAAACACAAGTACTCATCAAAAACACTAAAGTTATGTTAGAATTAACACCAATTTTTATATTACTGGTAATCTTCGGGTTTGTATACGCAATAATTCATTTGAATATCAGGAGAAAAGAAAGAATGGCACTGCTTGAAAAAGGTGCTGATCCCAGCATCTTTAACATTGAAAATTCAGGCAGTAAGTATACCACATTAAAGTGGGGACTTATACTGATAGGCCTTGCTTTAGGACTTCTCCTGGGAAGGATACTTGAAGTATATGGAATATTCGATCATGCTGAAGAAGTAGGATATTTCTCTATGTTGTTCCTCTTCGGTGGAATTGCGCTGGTGATCAGTTATTTTATTGAGAAGAATGCTAAATAATGTCTTTAATAAAGCGTTAATAACATCGTTACGCTCGTATTTAAATTCAGTCATTTACAAAAGTAAACTCCTGATTTTAAATACTTCGCAAGCCTCGTTCTAAACGCTTTATTAAATCCATATCAAATCTTTGATATATAAAAAATATGCAAAAGTGGTGAGGCTATCTGGCTTCATCACTTTTTTTATGAAGAGGTTCATTATAATTATTTTATCCTAGAATGAATCTCTCCACAACAACATACTCCGGGCCGGTCCTGTGCAGAATGCTTTCAAACAAAACGATTTCCTCAACAGGAATTTTCTGTATAAACCCTGATTTATTTTCATCAATTACTTTCTGAAAGAATTTTTTATTCTCAATGTATTTGATCCTGGCTATTGTAAGATGAGGCACGAAATTCTGCCTGTCCGGTTCATAACCGATTAATTGCAGTTCATGTTTCATATCCATTGCCAATCCTTGCAATTCCTCTGATTCATCAATCCCTAACCAGATAACCCTAGGCTTGTAGGAGCTACCGAATATACCAACATCCCGCAATGAAAGTTCGAAAGGTTCATGATCATAAACACTGTTCTCCAGAGCATCGCAGATGTCGTTGATTTTTTCCACGGGAGTCTCACCAAAGAATTTAAGTGTAATATGGATATTGTCGATATCTACCCATTTGATCTTATCCTGATGTAAAGATTTCTTAAGCCGGAAGTAAATTCCAAGGAATTCTTCAGAGGGAGTTACTTTTATGGCTGTGAATAAACGTTTCATGGTTAACGTGACGGGTTGCTATTAGTGATTTATATCAATACTTCAAAAATATGAAAATTGATTAATTAAATGATTATTTTTGCAATCGTATCTTTACTATTGATAACAAGATACAAGATATTTTCCCGTTACGCTTTACGCGTTTCGCGTCACGTTCCCGGGGCATTAGCTCAGTTGGCTAGAGCGTTTGACTGGCAGTCAAGAGGTCATCGGTTCGATTCCGATATGCTCCACAAGGGTTTCAGAAAACTCAAGATAAAGCTTGCAAGCCATTTGCAAGCTTTTTTATTTTCCATCTAATTATTCGGTCACTTTTTGTAATAACTGAAATGCAAAAACATTTTATTATTTTAGTATGTGGATGCTGGAAAATGATAAGCCCAACTTAATTAAGATGTGATTAGAAATTTTAATATCTTACTAGAATAGAACTTGTTTGAGCAAATATGAAAAGGAAATACTTTATACTTGTAATGGGAAACATTGGAACTGGCAAATCTAGCTTCATAAACCGATTAAACAGGAGAAAGGGCAGAAAGGCAATTATTAATGACATATATCCAGATAACTCATTAGACTTTCCAAGGGATGTTTTGTATTCATTAAATAAAAATTTTGAAACAATTCTCGAAGGCAACTATATGTCAAAAAGAGAACGAATGATAATCTCACGCGACATTAGAAATATGTGTAGTAGCGTTGACAGGATTTGCTTTGATTTTGGCCCAGGGACCAAAGAAACATTACATGAAAAAATTAAAATTGATAAAAGCAATAAAGAAAAGACACAAGAAATATTTTATAAATATAAAAATCAGTATAGCAAACCCACAATAAGGGAAGGGTTTGAAAGGATTGTGATTTGCTACTAGACTAAATGATATTGAACGTAACTATTGATATTTGAATTTCAATAAGAATTTTAAGCAGTTCTGTTTTAGGAATTTATATTAAGTTTTCTTAGATTTGATGGTCGATAAAAATTCTAAAACACAAACAACAACTCCAATTTGCAATGAAATTATTACAAGTAAATGATTTTCATGAGCTTAGCAAGTTTTCACAGCCAATGTTTAAGTTTGTTTCAGAAAGAATATCTACCAATCCACCAAACCAACCTATAAATTATAGAAATAAATACAAAGACACCGGAAGGTATCACCTTTTCCTTGATCTCAATGCCCCAGCTGATATTACAGAAATTGATATAACAAAGGACATTGTATTTCAAGAATGGGAATTGATAGAAGAAAAGGAAATAAATGGCGAATTATATTGCTTGTTTGAATTCTTTGGAAATCAAATCACTTACAAGTACAATGGGAAAATCATTGGCATTCTAACAGGTGATTTATATGGAGTTCTTCGGAGTTTACCCAATAATGAAGACACAAAGCACAAACTCAGAAATACAATTGGGCTCGAAAGAATCAAGGATTTATTCTGAAGCAACACTCATCAATCGGATAAATAGGGAGCTATAACTTGTTTAAACATTATCACAGGATCTACCTATTATTTGAAAACCAATCAAGCATATGAGCAACACTAATTCTATATTATCTTTCCTAGTGAGACATCCCGAATATTCAATAAAGTCCATAGAATCACAATATCCCTTTTCCAAAAATCAATTGACAAAGTTTTCTAACAGACTGAATTGGCACAGAATATCTCTAAATACGAACATTGGGTGGGGTTCTGATGTTTTGAACGATTTTAAAGATAAACTTGATTGGTCAAATGTATCAATAAATCCAAGTGTTTTTAAAAAAACAGATCTAATAAAAGAATTTGAAGAACTTATTGATTGGAAGGGAGACCAGGGAATGTCTATAGCGTCAAACATAGGTATCCCATGGTCGATTGAGCTTATTGACAACTATAAAAACAAGCTTAACTTCGAACAACTTTCTGAAAATGAAAGCATCCCCTGGACGGAAAACTTAATAATTCAATATTACGATCGATGGCATTTCCCATATCTATCACAGAACAATGCACTTCCATGGTCACTAGTGTTCTTTGAGAAGTATTTTGTTAATTCGAATCTACCTGATTGCTATTTTGCACTCAATGAGACTTTTTATGGTGTTTTCGAAATAGTTGATAGATGGCACCGTTTTCTGGACTGGCACCATATATGGGCAAACTCAAGACTACCATGGATTGAAAAAGACCTAATGAATCGATGGAAAGATTATACTTTATGGCACAGTATCGCGAGTAATGAATTTCTCCTCAGCCTGGATAGTTTTTTAAAAAATCATATGTATTTCTTTAAAAAATCAAAATACTCTTTCCATAACCTGACTTCCAATGAGGGCATTAATTGGACCGCAGACCTAATCGAACGATATAAAGATCGTTGGGATTGGGACAGAATTTACTGGAATAAATCGATTCCATGGAGCATTGAACTAATTGATAAGTATTCCGATCTATTAAGGTGGGGATACTATGAAGAGTATAGGAAAGTTGAAGATCTCACTGAAGAACAAAAGAAAGAAAAAGTTTCTCTAGGTAGATCACATTCTGGGCTAACAGAGAATCCCGCACTTCCATGGTCCATAGATTTTATTTTATATTACGAGAATGAACTAGATGATGAATTATTATACTGTAATACTAAAATATGGGAGAAAGCCTTTAAGCCATTTGTAGATGATAAAATCATTGAGACAGTATATAAAATCCTTTAATCATCAAAACAAAACAACCCTTATTGAATCATTGAAAACAAATCCAAATGCACAGAACAAAAGACATAGTAAAAACAAGAATTCTAAGTCAGAATTCCCATCTAACTGGATTTTCAATATTTAAGTACAATAACAATTCATTTGATGTTTATATCCCAACACGAACCATAAAAAGTTTTTACTTTTTTACACTTGAGAACAATGAATTGTTTACAATAGACGGAAATATATCTACTATAGGCGAACTAGATAATCTGATTTGTCATACACAGGAAATTTTACATAGAAACTTTCAGAAAGTAATTGATTATAGCGATGTTTATATTCAAGAACATGATAATATAAACCTACAAAGCTATTCATATCCTGAAGATAATAGATCTCGAGAGGCCATGGAACAGGGTCTATATGATCTTGATTTAGGTGAGTATACTAATGCACTAAGCAGTTTTAATGATGCTATTAATCAAGAACCTTATAATTCAGATTATTACATTAAAAGGGCAAGCCTCCATATGGAACTTAATCAATACAACAGAGCAATTGATGATATTTGTAGAGCGATAATCTCAAACCCCAATAGCAAACAACAAGTTTTAGGATATTATGAAGATTTAGGAAATGTCTTCGTAATCATGAATGACTACAAGAGTGCACTCAAATACTACACTATTTCACTTAATAACAATGAACGTCCATTGGTGCTAAATAAAAGAGCAGAGTGTTATATTAAGATTGGAGAGTATGACCGGGCAAAAATAGATATTGAATTATCGTATGAAATTAATAGAAGGATTGAGACATTGCTATTGCTTGGTGAAATATATCTCAAGATGGGCAATTTAGAAGAAGCAAAAACTAAATTGAAGCAAGTTTTGAACTTTAAAAGTGAATGTGAGGAAGATTGGGCTGCAGAATTGAATGAAAGCCTTAATGAACCATTCAAAGAAAAGGCAAGGATTATACTTAATAAATTATGAGAAATTATAAAAACTGATGTCAAAACACAAGAGCTCCACGATCATTTAGGAGTAAGGCTTTCATCCATTTGATATTAAGTTGAAATGTAACAATTCTGGAAGAAGTTTATTAAGTATAAAATGGTGATATGATAATGGACAAACTACTAGAGACCGACATCCTTTTTGAAAAGTATCTTAGAGGAAATATCAGCTATATTGATTTGATGAAGCTGGTGAAAATTGTTTTAGAGAACGAGGAACATTATGCCTATTGCAGCATGTCTTTAACGATGTGGCAGCTTCATAAGAAGTACAATTTGTTTGCAGAGGATAATTGATGCTTTAATGGTACACAATAATACAACTCGTCCTTGGATTAAAACTCCCACCAATAATCCTTTTCCTCCAACCCCTTACCCTCACAGAGGAATAGGTGCTCTATATCTCCTTCGAGACAATCCTGGTCATCCAGATATTTTAGGCGAAGGAATCCAATCATAGGCGGCACTGCCTTATCAAGGATAATAGTAGCACCCTCACCGAGATCGATGTCCTCACCGATAAGCCGCTTCCGTACTGTTACCGTTTTCATGAGAAAAAGGGTTAAGAAAAAACCCGGAAGAACCGGGTGCCTCCCCTTTAGCCCTTTGAGGGCAGAGGAGGATTTATACTCATAGCATATTTTACATCCCAGGTCAAGAGAATTGTTGAGAAAATTTGACAGGGTGCAAAATGTTGTAAAACATATTGACAAATCCAAACAAGCTGGTAAAATCTAATTGTGGTTTCATAGTTCTCCGACGCATTTGCGTCGTGAGACGTGAAAGCCCGGAGTTCTTTGAAACATTTCCACTTAATCAACAAATGTTAAACCTAAACTCTAGTGTTATGTTATTCAAAGGACAATCAATAAGACTGAAAAGAAAAAGCGACATGCTATTCGTATTGTTAATGGCGACCCTCTTATCAAGTGCTGTCTACCTTTACAAATCTCCTACATTAAAATTGGCAATTATGATACTCCTGGAAGGAATACCTTCTTTGGATGAAGAATGGAGGAAAAAGTTAAAATGTATTACAGAAGGAGATACGAGCAGTCACAGACTGCTTTGCCAATGGGGAGAGGATATCATCATCCCTTTTCCGGTATACTCTGGAAGGTCAGCCCACATTCTTGCAGCATAAGCTTAGGAAATGTCTTCAAAGCCATGAGACTACCATTATAAATTGGTAGTCTCATTTTTATGAAACATCAGACGAAAATGCCTATCCTTGATATACATCTTATTTTTATTTATATTTGACTAATATATTTTATAGAGTTGATACAGAAATCTTTAAATATTCTAACCCACCCACTATTCTTATCTATTGTAATAGGAACGATTTTTATATTCTTATTCCCGTTTAGCTCTTCAAAGTATAAAATTGACACTATTGAACACAAGGAAATCAATCCCGAAGAGGTCTATTCGTACATTGATCTAGACAACGATGGAACCAGTGAAAAGATCTGGTATCATGGATCACCATATAATTATCCATCATTTATTATTACAGTTAATGGCAAAACTCTGGATCAATGGAACTTTTCAGGAGTATTCATAGACAGGGATTTCTTTATTTATTGTGACTATGACCTGGACTCTATAAAAGAGATTTTCATATTTACCATTGTTAATGACTCGATTTATTACGAGCTTATTAGGCCCTATAGCAATTCAATTGAAACTCAAACAAAAAGGTATTTAGATGTTACAAAGCCATATAATGGTGAGTATAAGTGTGAAATGATATTCTGTGAATCTAATGACATTGATAGGGATGGTTATAAAGAACTAATTGTAGAAATAATCACAGGCATAGCAAAACAGCCACGTAATTTATATCTAATAGATATTAATGACGATACAATTCTAAAATCACCAGAAAGTGGATCTGGAATATATAATCCTCTCTCTGCAGACATAAACAATGATGGTCATATTGAGTATCTGGGTGATAGTCGGGCACTTGGCAATTATGAAAACAACGACACCATTAATTATCCAGATACACATGCTTGGCTTATGGTGTTAGATAAAAACATGTCATTTCTTTTTCCTCCAGTAAAATTTGGAGAATATAAAACAGACCTTGATGTAAGACCTTTGAATGTTGGTGACCACTTTAATCTAATTGCTCTTCAGAAACACCGAGGAATGGAAGACATCAAAAACGTGTTGTATTTATTTGATGAAAATGGAGTTGTGATCAGAAAGAGAGAGCTTACTAATCTCAAAGACATTGAGAAGTCTATGTTATTTGTGAAAGATGATACTAACTATGGTGAAGTTTATATTCAATTCTATAATGGAACCGTATCCAAGATAGATACTAACTTAGATATAACTCCAGTATGCATTCTTCCTGGGATAATGGATGAATGGCCAGTAGTAATTGATTTTGACCTTGATGGTGAAAAAGAAATTTTGTTCTTTGGATTAGACTATGAAATATTTACAATAGTCAGGAATGATTTCTCAAATCCTGTTGTATTTGATTTTGAAAATGAAAACCCAATATCGAATAATATAAGCATCATAAAGAGAGACCAAACTACACCATTAATATACTTCCAAAGAGGCGGACATTCCTATATTTTGAATTATCATAGAAATAGCATGTATTACCTGAAATACTTGTTATATATAGGGATTTACTCTATTTTATATGCTTTGTTTTACTTAATCAGGAGATCACAGCAAATAATTGCAAGAAGAAAGTATCAAACTGAAAAGAAAATAGCTGAACTACAATTACAATCTGTTAAAAGCCAATTAGATCCACATTTTACTTTGAATATTTTAGAATCAATAGGGTCACTTTATAATAAGAAAGATAATGAGAAAGCTTCATACGTATTTGGTAAATACGCTAAATTGCTAAGAACTACTATTATAGGTTCGGATAATATCGACACAACCTTGAGCGAGGAACTGGATTACGTAAAACACTATCTAGATCTTGAAAAGTACAGATACGAAGATAAATTTGTATATGAAATACAAATCGAAGAAAGACTGGATTGTAACATCCATATTCCCAAGATGCTAATCCATACATTTGCGGAGAACGCCATTAAACATGGAATAAAGCATCGAAAAAGAAAAGGAGGTTGTATTTCAATAAGAGTAAAGTCAATAGATAACGGCTGTAAAATAATAGTTGAAGATAACGGCGTAGGAAGAGTGAAATCAAATCAATATTCAAGTTTTAGTACAGGAAAAGGATTAAAAATCCTAGACAATATACTTAACCTATATAAAGACTTGAAGAAAGTGAATATTAGATATAGTTTTTCAGATCTTGAATCTGAGAATAAAGAACCACTCGGCACAAAAGTGTCAATATTTATAAATAACTAGCTTTAAATATATGGCCCAAATAAATTGCTACCTTGTTGATGATCAAAGAGATGTTCTTGATAGAATGGAATCGCTTTTATCTCATATATCAGGAATAAATTTATTGGGGAAAGAAACCCTTCCTGAACTTGCTGTTGAAGAGATTGTTAAATCAAGGCCCGACATTGTTTTTACTGATGTTGAAATGCCCGGAATGACAGGATTTGAACTGATTGAAGAAGTTAGAAGGAGAAAGTGTAATCCGATATTTATTTTTGTAACAGGTTATAATCAATATGCGATCAAAGCCATTAAGAATTCTGCTTTTGATTTTTTACTAAAACCAGTTGATATTGATGAGTTGAAAGAGACAATAGCTAGGTATAATCTGGGAAACACAATGAATAAAGAGGAAACAAGCAACGATATAATTCCAGGTTTAAGTGAAAGGGAGAGAGAAGTTTTAGTACTAATAGTTCAAGGAAAAACCAGTAAAATAATTGCTAGCGAGTTATTCATAAGCAAAACAACAGTTGATACACATAGAAAAAATATCCTTTCAAAAACAGAATGTAAATCAACTCCGGAATTAATTAAAAAAGCTTTAGAAAGTAATTGGATCTAAATATTCTATTTCAGATAGGAGATATCCGAAATCCTTATAAATATGGAGGGATAATACAAACTTGAAGGTATCACTTTATTTATGATGCCTTCTAACTTTGACGCAATACCTTAAATCTATTGCGTTATGAAAAAACTTATTATTCTTTCTTGCTTTATTTCGCTATTTCTTAGCGGACAATCACAAACCACCGTAGTTTGTCCAGTTGTTGAAGACACATTTATCGCTGAATCAGCTCCCACAAGTAATTTTGGACCTGATCCAACATTTATGATTGGTAAAGAATCATGGGGTGATGTTTTTGCCGCATTGATTAAATTTGATTTAAGTTCAATTCCAAGTAATGCTACCATTAATACAGCTTATTTGATTTTGAACTATACTACGAGCACACAAGAAGTTGTGGATGGAACCGTTTGGAACATAACGAGCGTTTGGGCTGAAAATACTGTAACTTGGAATGGAGGGGTATGGTATGACAATAGTATTGGCTATAATTTTACAACAGGAAGTGGTAGTTCAATCTCTATCGGTGTACACAGTTTAGTTGCAAACTGGATAGAAAATGGCATGGCAAACTGGGGTTTTCTATTAGAACCAACATCTTCAAGTGCAAATGGGAACGTAAGTATTTTCTATTCAAGAGAAGCTTATAGTGGGTCTTATGAGCCTGAATTAGAGGTTACTTACACATTGCCTGAACCAAATTTAACATATGATCCAGACCACTGTGATTTAACTGTTAATGGCACCCATGTGGACATTGAAGTTAGAGTTATTAACAATGGTCAAGGTAGTGCTGGATCAAGCCATCTAGCATATTATTTATCAAATGACAATATTATAACCACAAGTGACTGGTTAATCGGTGATGACTATGTTAACAGCTTAGATCCCGGTGATTATGATGACGAAAGCATATCTGTTGATGTAACAACAGTTTCTCCTACCATTCCGCCAGGAACATATAAAGTCGGTTTTATTATTGATTATTTGGATGAAGTAGATGAATCAAACGAAGATGACAATTGGGCATGTTGGAGTAGTAATCCAGTTACTATTCAAGACAATTACATTTCTGTATCTCCTACAACCAAAACTGTAAGCTCGAATGCTGGAAACTTTAGTGTTAGCGTATCTTCAAATGTTAGCTGGAGCGTCAGCGAAAGCTGTTACTGGGTTACATGTTCTCCATCAAGTGGATCCAACAATGGAAGCTTTACTGTCAATTATGATGAAAATACTTCATCAAATTCAAGGTCATGTACCATAACCGTTAGCGGAGAAGGAGAAAGCGCCACAATCACATTAACACAAAACGGAGACAAATATTTATCTGTATCTCCTACAACCAAGACCGTAGGCTCAAATGCTGGAAACTTTGGTGTTAGCGTGTCTTCTAACGTTAACTGGAGCGTAAATGAAAGTTGTTCCTGGGTTACATGCTCTCCTCCAAGCGGATCTAACAATGGAAGTTTTACTGTCAATTATGATGAAAATACTTCATCAAATTCAAGGTCATGTACTATAACCGTCAGCGGAGAAGGAGAAAGCGCTACAATTACATTAATGCAAAATGGAGATAAATATTTATCTGTATCTCCAACAACTAATACCGTAGGCTCAAATGCCGGAAACTTTGGTGTTAGCATATCTTCTAACGTTAACTGGAGCATTACTGAAAGTTGTTCCTGGGTTACATGCTCTCCATCAAGTGGATCTAACAACGGAAGCTTTACTGTCAGTTATGATGAAAACACAACATCTAATTCAAGATCTTGTACAATAACTGTTAGTGGAGAAGGAGAAAATGCCACAATCATTCTAACGCAAAACATAGGTACATTTTTATCTATATCTCCCACAACCAAGACCGTAGGTTCAGATGCTGGAGACTTTAGCGTTAACGTGTCTTCTAATGTTAATTGGAGCGTTAATGAAAACAGTTCCTGGGTTACATGTACCCCATCAAGTGGATCTAATAATGGAAGTTTTACTGTTAGCTATGATGAAAACACAACATCTAACTCAAGATCTTGTACAATAACTGTTAGTGGAGAAGGAGAAACTTCGACCGTTTCTCTTACACAGGAAGGAGAGCAATACTTGTTGACCATTGATCCAACATTTGTCACACTTGGAGGCTACGCTGGAAGTAGTACAATATGTAATATTTCTTCAAATGTTACGTGGAATATTATTAATTATCCCAGTTGGTTAGATGTTAGTACAATAAATGGCAATGGTGATGCTACTATTACTTTTTCAACCAACAGCTCAAACTTCACTAATGCACCGAGATCAGCCACGCTTTCTATAATTAGTTCATTTGTAAGCACTCAATATTTAACTGTTACACAAGAATCAGCCAACAATGTAAATGAAAATGTCTTGTTAAAGGATTTAAAACTCTATCCGAATCCCATCAGGAATAATTTAAACATTGAAATAATTAACTCTACCTTAGAAGTTAAAAATGTATTGATTTATAATACTATTGGTCAGCTTTATATTAAATGCAAATTATCTCATCCTAAAGGAAAAAACTATCTACAATTATCTTCCCTACCCAATGGAATATACTATTTAACACTAATAACAAATAAAGGGGTTATTTCGGAGAAGATCACAGTAATTAGATAGCCCCAAACTGGATTGATGTTAATGATTGTATAAATCTAGATGAAGAGAATTTTTTAACCTGTGTAATGGAAAAAGATGAAGATAACCTGATTCTATCTGCTTTTAAGAATTGGCAAAAAGGCATGAGCTCTCAAGATTTTCAGACCATTATAGATATCTCAGCCCCAGAATCAGAGTTTCTTCATCTTGCAGAGACATATCGTAGATTTTATTCAAATGGGCTGAACTATTTCTATGAGTTTGAATCATTAAATATAGAAACTTACAGTATTGATAAGTTAATAGCAACAGTATCTGGTAACATAAAAATGATATTTCCTCATGATGAATTGAATTACAATGGATGTTTCAAGTCAAACTGTATTAAGATAATGAATCATTGGTTGTTGAATGATATAGAAATTGAATGGAATTAATCTGCAGAAAAATAGAAACAGGGAACTGTCGCTCAATGCCTCTTAGAAAAACTACCACAAATTGCACCCGATAAACCAATTGGAAATGACTTCAAAGCAAGCCCCGTACCTTGTGTGCGGGGCTTATTCTTTTACAACACACTCAGAGCTTCATAAATTTTCACCATTGCCAGAGTATCCAAATGACAGTATTCTAGAAGGTTATTTGCAATTTCTATCTTTTTATCAGGATCGCTTTCATCGAAAATCATCTTCTTCCAATGAGTTAATGCCATTCCACCGTCTTGAATATCCAAATTCTCATATGTAAATCCTGGTACTAAAACCGGAAGCACATACTTAATTGAACTGCTCCCTTTGAAATCTTTATGAACATATAGCTGCTTACTGAAGATCTCCATTAGATCAAAGAAACGTTGATTGATTCCCAACAGAAATGAAGATAATCCTGGAACACATTCAGCTAAATCTTCATTGCATTTACCTTCAAACTTCTTATTCCAGACTACCACCGACCCAAGATCTCCGATATCTTCTTGGAGTTGTTGTGCCAACGAAGGCATTGGATTTTCAAATGTTCTTTGCAGGAACTCCTTATGAACCAATTCTGATCCAGGAGATTCCATGACATGAAGAGAATACTGAAACGGAACCTGTTGAAATGGATAACAACCATCAAAGACGGGGATTGCTGTAGGAAATGTCTCGTAGTCCAGAAAATACAGAGGGAAAATCATTTTTTCCAGCTCAGTCCTGATTTTATCAGCTTCAATAATAGTATTTCCAGTAATTGTAGCATGGACCTGATTCGTTTGTGTTTGTGACAGCTTATAATCTAAAGGAATATCCTCAATCTTCAACCAGTCATTATCAACCATTTCAGCAAGCCTTTTCTTACTACTGCCAATTCTAACAATGTCATGAACAGAGTATTCAGGCACTTCTGGATGACTATAAGAAAACGAAGGGCAGAAATTCTTTCTTGATTTATAAATACAGTTACACACACGTGGCTCCTCATCCTTACTTAAAAGCGCTTTTGCAGAATCTATTTGAATAAGAACCGGCTCCTCCAGCTCAGAAACATCTGCTGAAATGTCGGTAGATTGCAATAATTGTGTGGGAGCAATGTCTCTATCTTTATTAAATTCCTTATTTAACTCTATCAAATTGATCCGTCCGATATTTAAACCGGCCTTTTCTAAAACAATCTTTTGAAATGTGGCATCGTTGAGATGTTCTTCCTTTTTCACCTCCTGGGAAGTAGTTCCTTTCACCTCGTTAATAATCCAGAACTTTTTCTGCCCATCCCATTCCAGTATATCCACCATAGCAAGCAATCCATCTACTAAAAACGTAGCCTGGAATATTTGTTTTTTTCCACCATCAAGAAACTCTTTAGTATCATCTGCTGCCATTATTCCAGCCGATTCAACTGCAATCCCATCAGGAAATAGCCTCTGAGCCCAGGATTCAACCTCGTATCCCTGTTCAATTATTCGTTGTTCGAAGTCTGATAACTCAGCATCAGACATCACTTCTGGCTTTTTTTTCGATAGCCAGAAATCTTTTGGGCAATTTTGAAATCTCAAGAAATCGGATTTTGAAATATACATGGTTGAAACAGTCTTAATTTAGTTAATATTGAGAAATAGATTTCATGAAGTTAACATTTTCATTTATACTAATCATGCAATCACTATAATCAACGGATCTGGATATCACCAAAAGTTTTCCGAGACACATGGTAAAACTTTCCTTGACTGTCAAAAAAATATCAGATAGCATTTTTAAGCCCGAAGATCACTGATTTTTGAAAAAGGTGATCTTCCTTGATTCCGTTATTCCTTTTGTAGAGAGGGTTTCTGGCGTTTTAGGACGGACTTTCGCACTCATAACCCGAAGGTCGGAGGTTCAAATCCTCCCCCCGCAACCAAAAACACAGTCTAGGAGCGGAATTGCCTGGATAATTATTTTGTTCTATGATGGTCGTGCGATCTTCGGGCTAAGCGATAAGATCACAGATCATGTCAAACCTTACTGACTTACATCACCGTTTTTGCCAACATTCCCTGGCCTTTAAAGGAAACACTCCACGCACTATATTGTGGTTTGAAACCGACTTCAGAATGTTCCTTAGGTTTAAACCGATTGAGGAGCTGAAAGAACTAACTAAAGAGGTCATTGAAGACTGGATTTTATATGGAAAACATGAGAGAAACTGGAAAGCAGTAACTATAAAAAAGCGGATCCAATCAATGAACATATTTTTAAAATGGTGTGTAAAGCAGGGGTACATTGATGCGAACCCATGTGAAAACATCCCAACACCCAAGTTACCAAAACTTCTTCCTAAGCACCTTACAGCGGAACAAGCTCAAACATTGATGGACTGGACCAGGAACTTTCCTTATGACTATAAATTTGATAAGTTCAGGTCTATTGCTATAATTGCCACTTTTTTATATACCGGAATTAGAAAAGCCGAACTAGAGAATTTAAAAATGGAAGATGTAGATTTGGATAACAAGATTTTATGTGTAAAACTTGGGAAATGTAGCAAAGATAGAATCATTCCATTACACGACAAGTTAATTCAGTATCTTGCAAACTACCTGAAAGAGAGAAAGCGTTTAAAGAAGACCTGTCCATACTTTTTCACTGCTATGAGGCAAGATTCCAGGATGGGCGACCTGGTGATTAAAAGACTGGTAGAAAAAATCCGGTCAAGGAGCAAAATTCAGTTTTATCCACACCTATTACGACACACATTTGCCACACTTATGCTTGAAGGTGGTTGTAATTTATATGCTCTTTCCAGGATGATGGGGCATTCCGACATTAAAACAACCACTATATACTTGGCAGCCACGGAATCACATCTCAAGGAGCAGATTACAAAGCACCCTCTGGATTATTAAACCATTTCAAGGCTCACAAATCCCTTTTGAAGTGCTTTATCAGAAACAGACATATAGATCTGTGTGGTACTAATATTTGTATGTCCTAAAATCTCTTTTAACTTAAATAAATTCAAATCTCCATCTACTGCCAGTCTTGCAAATGTATGTCGAAGCACATGAGGGGTAAAATAGATTCCTGCCTTTTGTCCTACACGATGGCATATTTGGAGGATGTCTCGTTCATAGAGTCGTTTATCCGTGTGAATACTTGGAAACACCCATTTTGAATATTTCTTATGCTTGCGTAAAGCTGAATAGTATTTCCGAAGTTCTATATCTAACGATGGATGAACTGGGATATTTCTATCCTTCAATCCTTTTCCCTGGCGGACATGAATAACCCTACTTTCTAAATCTACATCTTTGTGTTTCAATCTTAGGAGCTCATTTAGTCGTAAACCCGTACAAAGAAATGTTTTCAGGATTACAGAATTCCTGAGTTCTGCGAAAGGATTGTACCATTCACATCGAGAACAATAAGCTAATATCTTTTCTGCTTCCTCTTTGGAAAGACTTCGTGGCAATCTGTATGGCAGTTTAGGCTTCTCAATACTTGCAGCAGGATTCTTTTTTACAAATCCACGTTTCTCACACCAGTTATAAAAAGACCGAAAACTTTGCAAGTGAGATCGGATAGTTCCAGAAGACCAACCCCTTCGTTCCTTCATATCAGAGATATAGTCACGAATATAATCATCTGAAACACCTAAAACATTTTTGGTATCTAAATATTCAAGTAGGCGCTCAACGTGTCGTTCAATGGATCGATGGTTTTTAGCAGTCATTCCAATTTCATTGAGACAATAAAACTTGAATCTGGATTGTAAGTCCTGTAACTTCATTGGAGAAAGATTAGGAAAGAAGGGAAAACTTCATATCACAACTACTCGTACCCACAAAATCTTTTTTCCGCTTATAAAATTCTCGCCAAAGTTAACCTCAGAGAAATATTTCTTACTATGGACTTCCAGGAATACCTGAATATAAGATAGTATTCCTTCCAGCCCGTTGGGTTCTTTCATTCCGATCAAATCGGGAATGACCCTAATCCTTGTTCTAAAATTTCTCTTCCTGTTTTGGTATGCCGAAAATTTCATTAACCGGCGTGCCAGCAGCCAACACAAATCCCCAGGGCAGGGGTACAAATCATGACACATTCATCAGACCTTTTCTCAAGCAATCTTTCAGAAATCAGTGTGAAATACAGCCCGAAAAGAAAGTATTCCGATATGCCTAAAGTAACCTGCTCAAATGATGCAGTCGAAGTTCTTCGGTCTATTTGGAGCGACCAAATTGAATACCGTGAGGAGTTTGTAATCCTTTGTCTGAATCGTGCAAACAAAGTTCTGGGGTATTCTAAAATCTCTTCAGGTGGCACCTCAGGAACCGTGGCTGATCCCAAGATTATTTTCCAGATTGCCTTGAAGTCGAACGCCTCAAGCATTATTCTGGCTCATAATCATCCATCTGGGAATATTAATCCCAGTGATTCAGATTTGAAGCTAACAAAGAAACTTAAGAATGCCGGAACACTTCTAGATATTCCTGTTTTAGATCACATTATTCTCACCAATGAATCGTTTTTCTCATTTGCTGATGAGGGAATAATGAGTTCGCCTTAATTAGCAGACATTGAAATAAAATCATATTAATTAGGAATGCAAGCAAAACAGATAAATTCCAAAAACGAGATAGTGAAAGAGCTGTCTCATTTCAAATAGAAAAGCCTAAACATATTAATATCCAAACCTGAGGAAATGAAATCTATTAAACTGATTTAGATGAATATGGTCTATTTGTCATAACTGACATAAATTTAGAAAAGGCTGACATTTTTTTCACTTAATGCAAGCTTCTATACATTAAACGCATATAATTTCATAGAGTTATTAACAATTGCTTGAAATAAAGCCAAATAAACGAATTTTGGCAAGAAATATGCGCACGTTTACTTGGCTTGAAAATCGTAAAAGTTCGTTGAACTTTTGACATGTAACGCTGGCAAAAGTAATACACTTTTCTTCTTAAGCGAACTTTTTACGTTTTTTTCATGCTTTAAACTATTTTTTAATAAAAATTAATATTCATGACTAAAAATGTACATGTTGTGCCTAAAGATGGTCAATGGGCAGTAAAAAGAGAAAAGGCCAGCAAACCCACAAGAGTTGTGGGCACACAGAAAGAAGCTATTGATATTGCAAGAGAACTAGCAAAGAGTAGCGAGAGTGAAATGTTCATCCATCGAAGGGATGGAACTATTCGTGAGCGAAATACTTATGGATCTGATCCATATCCACCAAAAGGATAGAAACTATGAGTTTATCAAAGATTTCTATTAATCAGTTAGCTGAATATAATAAGAAGCGCACAGATAAAGGAAAGCTTAATATTATAAAGCAGCAAAAGAATCCCCCTCCCTACCTAACTCCCTGGTATCGTATTGTAAAAACTCGAATCAGAAAAAGTATGGAGTTAAATGGTAATCTTGATCCAATATTGGATGCTATAAAGGATCTAAAACTAAGACCCTCAGGGACCAAGTGGCAAAACAATAATAATAAAGGATCGATAAATGCCCTGGAGAAGTATCTAGCACTAGACTTCCCTGCATTATTTGATAGAGTTGATTATACTGTTTTTACACCCAAAATCAAAAGCACAATTATTGAAGGGGTTGTTGTGTTTGTATCACCCGAAATTGTTATAAAAGGAAAGCTTAATGGGAAAACTGTTTATGGTGGTGTGAAGATTCACATTTCAAGTGGTAATCCATTTGATCTTCGTCAGTCGCAGATAGTTTCTTATTTAATTCAAAGATATCTTGAAAATCATGTAGCTGAGGACAAAGACCTGGTTTTACCTGAATTATGTATTTGTCTAGACATATTCGGTGAACGAATTGTTCCATCTCCAGGTTTTAGTGAAAAACTATATGAGATTATCGTTAACGATTGTATAGACATTCGTAACAGATGGGATGTTGCATAGCTTAAATTAGAGGTTGGCAAAACAAACCTGCCTCTAATTTTTTATTTTATGCTAACGCAGGGACATCTTTTAACGTAAAAAGCTATTTATTAATCATATATTATAAAATGAACATAATACTAGGACATGCATATGAAGATCTTAATCGATCACTAATATCTTATGATACTGTTTTTACGACCATTGCGACAATATCTATTTTCATACTAGGCTTTATTATTAAATGGATAATTGATAGAAAAAAAGAAAAAAAACAGACTTGAAAGAGTGAAGGAGTATTACATACACCAAATAGAGATGTTATACGATCCCATTATTCAGCAAGCGACGGCACTAAATGAAATATATGATGTGTTAATGAAAAAGGAGAATCAAGATCTAACACCCAAATCAATTGCTGGATTAGATCTTCGATTTGTTGATCAAGTACCAAATTCTGATTTATTTGAAATATTCATTAGGAATAAAAAAGATAGTGATCAAATAAAAGATTTTTCCTCGCTTCAAAGAAACCTGTTGCTGCTTGATAAAATCAAGCAATCAATAGAAAAAGAACTAAATCAATATATGGAGATATACACATCACTGGAAAAAGAATGGCAAGAAAACATTGAAGCTATTTCCAGACTTTTTGACGCTTTCTTGTCGTACGCAAAAAAGAACAAAATTGCAAAAGGAGAAGATCCATTTTTTGAAGGCTTTGATAAATTGACGCATAATTGGTATATGCTAGAAGCAGAGGGAATAAATAACAAAGATATTTCAGTAATTATTGAACACTATATTACTCCTCTTAAAGAACTATGTATTGAATATGAAGGAGATGATAGAATATTGATGTTGATGCCTTATATAGTACGATGTCAATATGTTTCCAACAACATCACTCACAAAAAAAAGTTCTTTGGAGACCACTTTCACCAAACAGCTGAAAAACTTGTAGATTCTAAGCAAATTATTGAAGACTCACTTGAACATTTGACAAAAGCCAAATAGCACCCACTTTGATCTTTTGACTTTCGATTATGATCAAAAACGATGAATAATTATCTCATTTTCTTGTGCATCCGATTATTTTCTATCTTTATTACTTCAATATGAGCATCTAATGAATCGCATCAAAGAAGTACTTGAAGAGCAAGGCAGAAGCCAAAAGTGGCTTGCAGAAAAACTTGGGAAAAGTTACAACATGGTTAATGCCTATGTGCGTAACAGACAACAACCCCGTCTTGAAATTCTTATAAAAATTGCAGAGATTCTGGATGTTGATGTTAAAATTTTACTCGTTTCCAATAAACCTACTGATTAATAGACACTGATAAATTGGAACTAATACTATGAAAGTTGATGTCATTAACAAATGAAAGATAAATTCCATATTCCTGATTATGTATTGATAGAAACCAGAAAAACCTACAATAATACCCAATGAAGAAACAGGTAAAATCTAAAAAGCGAGTAGCAGATCATGGTGAGGTTTTTACCTCTGAAAGAGAAGTGAATGCTATGCTAGACATGGTAAAACAAGAAACGGAGCGCATTGATTCAAGGTTTCTTGAGCCCGCATGTGGGAATGGAAACTTTCTTGCAGAAGTGCTCAGAAGGAAGTTATCCGTGGTTGAGGCTAAATATAAAAAAAGCCAGATAGAATATGAACGCTATGCTGTTATAGCCATTTCTAGTATTTATGGAGTTGACATTTTGGAAGACAACGCAAAAGAATGTAGAGACCGTCTGTTTTGCATCTTTAACAAGCAATATACTAACCTCTTCAGGGCTGAGTCCAAGGAAGAATGCCGAAGTTCTGTAGCATTTTTATTAAAACGAAACATCCTATGGGGCGATGCATTGGACTTTACCAACCCAGTAAACAAGAAGCCAATTGTATTCTCTGAGTGGTCAGCGATCAACGGAACTATGATTAAAAGACGTGATTATGTATTCAAATTCTTGGTTGAGCAAACTCACCAGTTTTCGATGTTTAACGACGAAGGCAAACCGACTGCCATTGATGACCCGGTTAAAGAATACCCGGTTAGGCATTTTCTAAAACTATCTGACTATGTTGAAGATTAATTATAATCCGGACGTACTCTCATGTCTAGCCAACTTAAGCAATGACGAAGTATTTACACCACCCAAATTGGTTAATGAAATTTTGGATATGCTCCCTCAAGAGTTATTTGAAAGCAAGGAAACTACTTTCCTTGACCCTGTAACAAAGTCTGGAGTATTTCTTCGTGAAATTGCCAAACGACTAAATGATCGGCTTAAAGACCAAATCCCAAATCAGCAAGAGCGTATCAACCATATATTCACAAAGCAATTATTTGGTATTGCCATTACAGACCTTACTGCTCTTCTTGCTAGGCGAAGTATATACTGCGCTAAAAAAGCGAATGGTGAATATTCCGTATGTACTGAATTTAATTCTGAACAAGGTAATATAATCTACAATCGGTTGCAACATACCTGGAAAGATGGTAAGTGCACCCTTTGCGGGGCTGGTGAAGAAGTATATAATAGAACAAACGATTTAGAAACTCATGCTTATCAGTTTATTCATACCAATAAGCCTCAAATTATTTTTAATATGAATTTTGACGTAATTATAGGAAATCCACCCTATCAATTGAGCGATGGAGGTCATGGAGCTAGTGCAAAACCTATATACCATAAGTTTGTACTGCAAGCCATAAAGCTTAAACCAAGGTTTATTAGCATGATTACACCTTCCAGATGGTTTGCAGGGGGGAGAGTTGGAGAGTTGTCAGAATACAGAGAGCAAATGCTTAAAGATAGGAGAATAAGGCAGATCCATGATTATACAAATGCTGCAGACTGTTTCCCTGGTGTGGAGATAAAAGGAGGTGTGAGTTACTTCTTATGGGACAGAGATAATCCAGGTTTATGCAAAACAGTAAACTATCATGAAGGGAAAGTATCCGCTGCTGAACGCGAATTACTGGAAAAAGGATCTAGTATTTTCATAAGAAATAATAACGCTATTCCAATCCTTAGAAAAGTTTCAAGATTTAAAGAGAAAAGCTTTTCTGAACTAGTTAGTGCAAATGATCCGTTTGGTTTTGATGTGAGAGTTAAAAATAGCATGAAAAGGATCAAGCCAAAATACAAATTAGAAGCATTTGAAAATAGTGTCCTCTTTTATTACAATGGTTGGAAAACACAGGGCCTAGGAAATATTGATAAAGCGTATGTTAAGAAAAATGAGCAATGGTTATATGAGAACAAACTTTTCGTTCCGAAAGCGATCGGGTCAGGAAATAGTCAAACTGATATGATAAAACCAATTATACCTGATACTGGATCATGTTGCAGCGAAACATATTTAGTTGTAGGACCGTTTGTTTCAAGAAAAGTGATGAAAAATGTCTTGTCATACATAAACACAAAGTTCTTTCACTTCATGGTTTCAATTAAGAAAATAACTCAAGAATCAAGAAGAGGAGTTTATGAATATGTCCCAGTGCAAGATTTTGCACAATCGTGGAATGATGAAATGTTATTTAAGAAATATCGCCTAACAAACGAGGAAATAGACTTTATCAATTCATCAGTACGAGATTTGAACTAGTATAAACAATGAGAACAAAATTCTTCCCCCCAAAGCCAGAGGCCACGCCCACAATATATGCCTACGAGCTCCCGAATGATGATAGCCGTAAAGGACAGTTAAAAGTAGGATTTACTAACCGATCTGCTAAAGAACGAATCAAAGAGCAAGTTGGTGCCACCCGATCAGAGTACCGGATTGTATTGGAAGAAAATGCCATGCGAAATGATGGTTCCATTTTTTCTGATCATGATGTGCATCGCTACCTCAAACAGATAGGAATAAGAAATTCTGATGGAGAATGGTTTGAATGTTCTTTAAGAGAACTTCAAGCAGCATTAATTTCAGTGAAGAAGGGAGAGTTGAACGAAGAGAATCGTTCGCTAAGCTTTGAAATGCGCCCTGAGCAAAAAGAAGCAGTAGAGAAATGTGCTCAGTATTTTGCAAACTATAGAAATGAGAATCCTGATAAAGTTCCTCACTTCTTATGGAACGCTAAAATGCGTTTTGGGAAAACATTTGCCACTTATCAATTGGCAAAAAAAATGAGTTGGACAAAAGTTTTAGTCCTCACATTTAAACCTGCTGTACAAAGTGCATGGAAAGAGGATTTATTGACCCATGTAGATTTTGAAGGTTGGCAATTTGTATGCAGAGATGGATTGGCATATGAAGATATTGATACTAATAAGCCCTTTGTTTGCTTTGGTTCGTTCCAAGATTATTTAGGCAAAAATGCATCCACAGGAGGGATTAAAACCAAAAACGAGTGGGTACATGCCACCAACTGGGATTGTGTTGTTTTTGACGAGTATCATTACGGAGCATGGCGTGAAAATGCCAAAGACCTGTTCGAATCAGAAGATGCTAAAGAAGTCAAATTCGCTGAAGGGGAGGGTATCGATTACTTTGATGAAGACATGATTCCCATTACAACAAATGGTTTTCTGTATTTATCAGGGACACCGTTTAGAGCAATCACTTCGGGTGAATTTATTGAAGAGCAGATTTTCAATTGGACATACTCTGATGAACAACGTGCTAAAGAAAATTGGGAGGGAGAAAACAATCCATATGAGAGCCTCCCAAGAATGGTTATGCTCACTTATCAGATGCCCGATTCAATAAGGGAAGTTGCAATTGGTGGGGAATTCAATGAGTTTGATCTCAATGTGTTTTTTGAAGCCACAGGAATTGGAGAAGGTTCACGTTTTAGAATGGAAAGCTATGTGCAAAAATGGCTAGACTTAATTCGCGGAAGTTTTTCTGAGACCACAATTGACAATCTGAAACTCGGTGCCAGAAAACCACCCATGCCGTTTTCGGATTCAAGACTATTGAGTGTTTTAAACCACACTTTTTGGTTCTTACCAAGTGTTGCGTCATGCCACGCCATGAAAAACTTGATGTCAAGGCCAAACAACATATTCTATCATGATTTTGAAATCATTGTTGCTGCCGGCACACAAGCAGGAATTGGTGTGGAAGCACTACCACCTGTCATGAGAGCAATAGATAATCCGCTTAGAACGAAAACTATTACACTTTCATGTGGTAAGCTTACAACAGGTGTAACTGTGAAGCCCTGGACTGGAATCTTTATGTTACGCAATTCCTCAAGCCCAGAAACATATTTTCAAGCTGCTTTTAGGGTTCAATCCCCGTGGGCCATCAACAATCCGGATGGTGAATCACCTAACAAAATGGAGATCATTAAGCAGGAATGCTATGTTTTTGATTTCGCACCCAATCGTGCCTTGAGCCAAATTGCTGATTATGCCTGTCGCCTGAATGTGAACGAGTCGAATCCAGAGAAGAATGTGGCAGAGTTTATTCATTTCCTACCGGTACTTGCCTACGACGGTAGCTCAATGAAACAAGTAGATGCTGCTGGCGTACTTGATATTGCTATGAGTGGCACAACGGCCACCCTTCTGGCAAGAAGATGGGAATCAGCCCTTCTTGTCAATGTTGACAACGAAACATTAGAGAGAATAAAGAATAATCCAGATGCTCTAAGTGCTTTAATGAGCATAGAGGGATTCAGATCCTTGAACCAAGATATTGAGACAATAATCAATAAGTCTGAAGCAGTTAAAAAAGCCAAGAAGGAGAAAAATGATGAGCAGATAAGTAGGAAGGAAAAGAAAGAGCTGACAGAAGAAGAAAAAGAGTACAAAAGCCTAAGAAAGCAAATACAAGAAAAACTCATCAAATTTGCAACACGCATTCCCGTTTTCATGTATCTAACAGATTTCCGTGAGCATACATTGAAAGATGTTATCACCAAATTAGAACCAGGTCTTTTCAAGAAGGTTACTGGTCTGACAGTAAAGGATTTTGAATTGCTCGTAAGCTTGGGTGTATTTAATGGTTCCCTGATGAATGATGCTGTATATAAGTTTAAACGATATGAAGATACCAGCCTTGAATATACAGGGATAAACAGACATAAGGGGCAAGCAGTTGGTGGATATGACACCGTTTTAAGCAGCGAAGAATACAAACAAATTTTTGTAAATGAGGATTAATGGTAAAAACAAATAGGATGACTTTAAAAAAGAATTCATATGAATTAAAACAAAACCAATGGCAACACTTCATAGCTTAGAGATAAAAAATTTTAGGGGGATTAAAGAGCTTAAACACACTTTCTATAGGAATAGATTTATTTGTTTGGTTGGCAGAGGTGATTCAGGCAAAACTACCATTCTTGATGCAATATCTTATGTCCTTTCATCAAACTGGAATATTACATTTTATGACAGTGATTTTTTTAATTGTGATATCGAGAAGCCAATAGAAATAGAAGCGACGTTAGTTGATGTGCCAGAGGCAGATGTTGATGCAATTTTTCCTTTTAAACGTGTTTTACCGAACTTGACCTGTTCGTTGAATATTTCT
>CAZDWF010000019.1:0-12311 GCA_964508895.1 uncultured Bacteroidales bacterium | reverse complement strand
GAGGCATTATTGAAAGGGAAATATGGTTTTCAAATCAGAGGATTTAACCTAGAAACAGGTGCCATTGAAGATGAAATTAGTGATAATTCAAAACCTGCCATAACAGTTAGATTATCTGTTGATAAAGAACTAGAACCAAGTTGGACATTAATAAACGGGCGAAACGACCCCCTTACGATTACAGCAGCCACAAGAGCCAAGCTCAATTCCTTTTTAGTTTCTGATTATACAGACCATCATTTTTCATGGGGCAAGGGAAGGCCGCTTTTTTCTTTACTAAAACTTGAACAAGAACACGAGACAAAAGAAGAAAAGAATATAATTTTAGATGCCTTACGAGAAGCTAAAACCAAAATAGATGAGAACTCGTTTGAAGACTTTAGTCCTGTAATTGAAAAGGTAGTTCGTGCTTCAAAAAACTTTGGTATCAAGCTCGCTGATGCAAATACGACAATTGACTTTAGAGATATTTCAATAAAGGACAATAGGGTTTGCTTACACGACACCCAGATTCCACTAAGACAGAAAGGGAAAGGGTCAAAAAGGTTATTATCTATGTCTATTCAATCACTAATTGCAGAAGCTGGTGGTGTCGTGATGGTTGATGAAATTGAACAAGGATTAGAACCGGACAGAGTTAAAAACTTAATACGAAGCCTAGCGAGAAGAAGACGTGGTCAAATACTAATAACCACTCATTCCCAGAATGTTATTGAGGAATTGGATTATTCAAACATATATATAGTAAAGAATGATAGCGGAATATGTTCACTGACAGAATGTACAGAAGAATTTCAAAACATAGTCAGGGCCTGTCCTGAAGCAATATATGCACAAAAAGCAATCGTATGTGAGGGGAAAACCGAATTAGGTATTTGCAGAGCTATAGACGAGCACAGAATAGATAATGGGTTACCAAGCTTTTCTGAAATTGGTGTCGTTTACACTTTGGGCGAAGGAAATAGTTTCACCTCGCGAGCAGAGCGTCTTTTTCAGTTAAAGAAGGATGTTTGCGTATTTTGTGACTCAGACAATGATGATAAACTTACTCCCTCAAAAGATGATTTAAAAGCCCTTGATATTGAAATCTTTAATTGCGAGGAAGGACTTGCAATTGAACAACAGATATTTAATGACATGAACTGGTCTGGTATTCAGAGCATAATTAAATATCTCCACTTTGACATGACATTGGAAAGTATTTCACAATCTGTAGACAGTAAATTTGAAGGCAATTTACCAGAAGACTGGTTAAATCATGATGATGAAAAAACCAGGACAGCACTTGGTTTAGCTTCAAAATCCAAGAACAACGCATGGTTTAAACGAATTGACCACGGGGAAGTCATTGGAAACGTGTTTTTTCAACACATTCAAGATTTAAAAAATACTAGACTCTTTTCAATTGTCGAAAATATTTCAAAATGGGCTGACAATGACTGAAGTGGATTTAATATATAAACCATTTATAAATGAAACCAAAAGCTTGGTTATTGCCCCCGCAGGGCACGGTAAAACCCATTGTATTGTTGAATGCCTAAATGTATCGGAAAACAATCAACTTATATTAACTCATACAAATGCAGGAGTTGCCTCCATTAAAGAAAAAGTAAGAAAAATAGGAGTTAAAACATCTTATTCAGTGGAAACCATTTGCGGCTTTGCTCAAAAGTATGTGGAAGCTTTTGTAATAGACCAAAGTATTCCTGAACAAGATAGTGATGAATATTTTCCTTTTGTTATTAGTTCCGCAATTGAGCTGTTTAAAAAACAGGCAATAAGAAGTGTTATAATAGCAAACCATTCTGGGATTTTTGTTGACGAGTACCAGGATTGCACCAGATCTCAACACCAAATTATTTCTTTGTTATCTGAGATTTTACCTACTCACATTTTAGGCGATCCATTACAGGGGATTTTTGATTTTAACAATGAAGAATTAGTGGATTTCAACACAGACCTTGATGCATTTAAGCTTACGGGTGAACTCAAAAAACCCTGGCGGTGGATAGAAACCAACAACAATCTTGGAGAGGATTTAATAAAATTGAGAAAAGAAATAAATGCTAAAAACCCTATCCATTTGAAGGAATTTCATTCTTTCGAGAATCATTTTTTTGCTGAAAACCAGCTCTATGATTTTAGAGAGCAATACAATGCTGAATTACGGAAAATTATTAAAAATGAAAGTAGTTTATTGATAATTCATCCAGTAAGTCACAACAAGAATGCAAGAGCTAAACTCGTTAAAACCTTTAATAATTCTTTCTATTTAGTAGAAGCAATGGACGACAAGGATTTTTATTCTTTACCTAAACAAATTGATGAAGCAGACATTACAAATATCTATTCAACAATTCGGGAAATTTCATTGATACTTTTTAGTAAAAGCAAAATAAATAATTGGTTAGGTGAAAATTGGCTAAAAAACAAAAGAGATTTTCAAGCCAAACTGCGCGTAGAACCATTAAGAAAGGCTTTAGAGAACTTGAGTGTAAACAAACAACTAAAAACCATTGCATTTGTACTTAATCAAATAAAGCACCTGCCAGATAACAAGTGTTACCGCGGCGAACTTTACTCCGATTTAGTGAAAGCCATCGAGCAAGCCTATATTAATGAGAAAAGCGTCTACGAAGCGATGAAAGAAATTCGCGATATAAAAAGGCACACTGGGAGAAAAATATCAGGAAAATGTATCGGATCTACACTTCTTACAAAAGGTTTGGAATTTGATACTGTAGTCATCTTAAATGCCCAAAAATTTGAATGCCCTAAGAATTTCTATGTTGCGCTAACAAGGGCATCAAAGCGATTAGTGATATTTTCAGATAGTGACGAAATTTCCTTTAATTGATGTTGTTGTTCTAGCTGCTTCATTTTCATAAACCCGCCCAAAGATATCTCCATTTTCAAAAGACAAGCCCTCAGGATTTCCAAAAGACCACAGCATAAAACCACTTCCAGGTGGTCGTTTTTTATTCCGTTTCCTTTTGGAAATCTTTCGCAAACTCCACTTCTTGGTGGCTTAAGATTTGAAAGCGCAGAACCGTGGTTTGGACTAGCCGGTGCGGTGGGTGCAAGTACGCATTTGTACCGGTATACACCGCTACAAATGCAACTTGTCAAAGGGAAAATCCCTTTGAGATCCCTGTAATCCAAACTTAGTTGTTTGGATTATAAATCAGCCACCGGAAAAGAAACCGGAGCAGATTTCTGACTACCTTCAGCAGCCACAATAATAACGCCCAAAACTGTTCAATAAGCCATCCTACTAGCTTAAAAAATCCCTTTATAATTGATCGTAAGATAGACCATATTCCAGAAAGGAGATCACTTAGAATTCCTCGTCCATTGCCTGAGCCATTTTGTCCCAGAACCCACTGAAAGATCATACGATAAAAAACGTACAGAAATATAATTACTATGATTGTTTTCATCACACACCGATTTTTGTACGTTGACGTAAACGAGCATTCTTATACCAGGGAGTAGTTTTGAGAAAGATGGGAAGCTGGTTTCCATGAAGAAATATAGCCCTGTTGTCTTTCATGGTGCGGATTTCATCCGGTGTGAGTAATTCACGTCCAAGTTGGGACTCTCGGTAGGGATTGCGCCCATTTCTTTCCTGATATCCCATTTCTCGGACAGAAAGAGTACGTTTGCCAAGCATTCGGCTGACATCTTCACAAAGCTGTTGGGACATTCCCGGCATGAATATCTTGGAAGCAAAACCACCATTATAAATTGTGGAAGCATTAGCCTGTCCATAAGTATCAACAATCTGCTGATAATCTTGGAGAACTACCATAACCGCAGATTTTCGCTTTCTAAGCGTTGTAATCATAGTTGAGAATCCCGGCAGTTTCCCTGAGTTTCCAAATTCGTCTAAGAGGAATAGTATTGGAAGATAGGGTCTTCCACGCTGGGGAAGCTCCATTGCAAAGTTGAATATCTGTGTGTAAAGAACCGTCAGGATAAAGCTGTAATACTGTACTTCATGTTCGGGCACCACAATGAAAACAGCCGTTTTACGGTCTCGAACGGACTCAAAGAGCAAGGTCTCTTCACTGGTCAATAAATCCAGGTTGGGGTCAGAAAACTTGCTGAGAGCGACTTTAGCCGTACTCAGGACACTGTTCATCACCTTATCATCCTGGCTGAGAAACGCCTTGAATTCTTCAAAGCTGGCATCATCCAATTTATCCGCCATGAGTTCGTTTACCTCTTCTGTTTTATGGCCGAACTTGTTTAGCAGACGATATAGCTGACCTAGTGTTTGCTGTTCCAAAGGAAGTTGTTTAATTGCCCTGAGAAGTATTGCAATAATACTTTTTGCAGACTCATCCCAGAATGCCTCGCCCCGATTTTCTTGATATGCTGTATCGACCAGGATTGTTGTTAACTTCTGGATATCGGTATATGAGTGGCAACGGAAAAGGGGATTGTACTTTAGGGAACTCTCGGCATCATTAATGCGAAGGAGCTTCACTGAATATCCTTTAGAACGAAGGTATCCCTTTGAGAGTTCATAAAGTTCCCCGGACGGATCGGTAATAATCGCACTGGTATTTTCAAGGTTTAGAATATTCGGAAGAATAATCCGGGTAGTTTTTCCTGCTCCCGTTGGCGCAATCACACAGCAGTGCTGGTAACTACGTTTCAGCGACATTTTAGCCTTTCCATTGACCACAAATCCTTTATTAAAACGGTTAATGAGTTGCCATTTCTTGATTCCTGTCAAAAACCGGGAAGAACCGTAGTTCGTTCTCCGGCTGGACAGGGAAAATAGCCATTGTATGAATTTTACTAGCATAGCTCTATATTTTGAAGGTTTGTAATTTGTTTATCGATCCAATCCAAAATCTTTAGATCGTGATTGTTCTTTTTGTTTCATTATTCTTTCGAGTTCATCAATACGTGAGGCATTTTTAGAAAGAAGCTCCATTTGTCTATCGGAAATACTGAGCGTCCTGAATCGGTACTTCCTGCCACCAAAGAGCACCCCGTTTACTTTGTTGTTCCGGTATCGGTAAAGGCTTATCCCATGATCAATAATCCTTCTGAAAAAGTCATCCCTTGAAGAGGAAGCAGAAAAGCATTCCTGCACCAGCTGGCTAACTCTATCTTTTTGAGACCCTTTTCCGATTCTTTTTTTGAGCTGGAATTCCTTGTCAGTGGTTTTTGAAGTGTCTTTTTCTACTAAGCGATCTTTTTGCCATTTATTGAGATACACAATGCTTTGCTCCAACTGAGGGAAATTCTCAATCTGGAATTCTTCCATATCCAGGCGGATCTGTCGGAACTGTTTGTTATCTAATCGTAATCCCTTTGAAGAACGCACTTCGTTGGCACTGAACATGAAATGTATGTGAATATGATTTTCATGGACGTGAACTTTGGCCAGACAAAGTGCATTTTCACCCCTGAGATGGATAAAGTACCGGGCAACTTTTTCTAAAATTTCCGGGGAGAGGTCATCACTGTTTTCAACATGAAAGCCAATGATTTCATGAAAGAGGACAACCCCATTTTTACGTTTCCTTCGGTATTGATCATTTTCCTGGAATTCTTTCACGATCCCATCAAGATTAGCGGAGTGTAGGTTATGATAAATAGTAAGAATATTATCATCCTTGGCACGTCCCTTATCTGAAAGGATATATTCAGCAAGCTTTCTGAATCTTCTACGCCTGTATTTTGAGGATTTTATGATCATAGATCATCTCCTCCGACTTTTTGAGGATTTCTCAGGGCAGATGAAATCTTTTGTTCCAAAGCCTGGAGCTGTAGTTTCATCATGCGAACATCATCATCGGTAATGCACTCAGAAGCGTGGATATGACGCACGATCTGGTTCATAAGGTTGCCAATCCTACGAGTTTCAAGTTCAAGGTTTCGCACCTGTGTATCATCCGGGAGGAGATATTCATTTTTAAGATAAGCGATTGCCGCATTTTTAATAAAGCGAGAAAGCTTTATCTGATGCTTTTCAGCGTGATGCTTGAGAAAACCAAACTCCTTTTTTGTCAGGAAAAGCTCTTTACGAATATGCGTTTCACGAAATTCTTTTTGTTTTTCTTTGAGGTATTGTTGACGGTACTGTTTTTTGGCCTCCTCAATAACTTCAGGAGCGGAGTCAGAAAAAACACCCTTGCGCGCCAAAAATTCGGATTGTGATTCCATGTGTAAATTGATTAATGATTATGGACGGTGGAACCTAGCAGCACTTCCACTATCCCCGAAATATTTTCTACAGTTCCCGGTACTGCTCTTTGTTTTGTGATTTGCTAGTTTCAATCTCCTGGGTTTTTTTCATTCGTTCGTAGAACTGCTTTAGCTCTGGAACTTCTTCGACCAATGGTTTTTCCTGGAAATACATATCTCTTTCAATGGAAAGCCCCATAGGTAGTTTAACCGATTCCAATTCATCAATTGAAAAGTAACCCAATTCGTCACCCCCGGGAACCAGCCCCTTAACATAACCAAAGCAGATATTTGAATCTGGGTCATATTCCAAGGCATACCAGGTAGCCGATCCAACAGGGGAAAAGAATTTTGCTAAACAGATAGGATTAAAACTGTTTTCCTGGCTTCCAACCTGGCTGAACCGTTCTGCGATTTGTTTCGTAATGAGCTTCATGTAAATGAATTAAAAATTAAGGGGCAGGAATTTATCACACCCACCCCGGTTTCAAGAAATTTATTTTATCGCTCCAAACCTTTTTCTTTCGGTTTGTTCTTGTTGATGTTCTCCAGATCAGTCATTCGTTGATCCTTTGATTGACTCATTTCACGCTCAGCCTGGTGGTATCCTTTTAACAGCCCAAAGCAAAATGAATCGTGAGGATTCTTTTCTGCTATGCTGCGTGTTGCCCAATCCAAACGCTGGGATTTATTCAATTTGCCCAATGTATAGCCGGTATTAAAACCGGAACGGTAAGCAACCACATTGTTGATCTTAACTTCTTTTGATTCCATCAGAATGTGTTTTTTGCGTGTTTTTCAATGTATTCCATTAAGCTTTCACGATCATAAAGTATGATCTTGCGAGAAGGCTGCGAGTATCGGATATCTCCGTTTTTTCGTAGTTCCCAAAGTCGAGTTTTCCTTATGTTCAGAATATCGAGAGCTTCCTCCTCAGAGATCCATCGCTCTTTTTCATGAGGCTGAATATGTTTTACAACTTCATCAATCAGGGCATAGAAAGCCTCAGATTCTATCATTATTACTTCCATTTCTAAGCCCTCCTGGGTTTTAAGTTGAATGACTCCACAGGATGAAGCAACCGACCATCACCCCCGCAGTCGGGACATTGGGGGTATTTCGGTGGCTTATCAGGCTCGATCTTTAACCAAAGGGTATTAAAAGTGAATGCTCGTCCTCCAGTAGGTAGAAGTATTCTCTGGAACAAATTACCCTCCTGATTACTATGATCAGGATGAATTTTGAACTGGATCAAATTCCTATCCCAGCTCTTTCCGAACCAGTTAGAAAATTCAAATCCTTGCGTATCATTGTGCAGGATGGCTTTTACCAATAATCCGCAAAAGCCATCAAGCAACTGACAATGGGAAAACGTATTTAAATGAGAAGAAGCTTTTATTTCCTCAGGAGCATTTGCCTGGGCAACATACCGCGGGCTAACCGCACAACGAAAACAAGCTGGTGTAACACCCGGAATCCAAAAGACTATTTCGGCACATTGCGATTTTTCATAAAAACCCGCCCAGATAGCTGGCTTGCCATAGCGTAATGCCAGCAAGTTCCCGGCACTTTGAGCAGGGAAAGAATCGGTAAAGAAGCAAAAAATATCTGCGTCTCCAAAAACGGCATCCTGCTCCTCACGAGACATTTCCAGGAAGTTTTTTGTTATTCCCGTAAACTCAATATCAGGATTCAGTTTTCTAAGATGGTCTTCCAAAGCTTCGACCTTTGGTTGTCCTATCTGATCAGGAAAGAAACCCTGTCGGACGATATTGGTTTCATCCACATTATCGATATCGAGGACTGTAAGCTTTCTCACCCCGGAACGAACCATGTTTTCATAAAAGGAAAACGCCCCACCAGATCCGATACCGATTAAATGCATGTTTTGGAGCAGTCGTACATCGACTGCTCCTTCTATTCTTGAATAATCTGTTATTTTCATATTCCAAAAATTTTATGAATTAAACTGATAAATGTTGGTAATCCGTAAAGAGTACCAAAGTAAACCATGGCAATTACTGCCATAGTTGCTAGGACAACCAGTGAAATTTCAGTTGTTTTTGATTTAGCACTGGCTTGTGGAAAATAGGACTGATTTAATACTATAATCAAATCCTGCTTTGCCTTAGGTTCTAATTTTGATTCTTTCTTTATTTTGCTACTTTCATTAATTGTTTCATTATAATCGTTAGAAACAACCTCCAGCTTAGTCGGATATGGCTGATCAGAACCCTCAATAAAAACAAAGGGAAACACCTTTAGACCTCCGTCAGGTATTGTTTGTACCAAAGGAGCAAACCAATATTTTCTTTTAACGTAGGTTCGCAGGTCATTAAAGTACCTAATATCAGCCCCACTTAACTTTGTTGATCCCGGGGGATGTGAATGAATAATTCCTTTTGTTTGGAGCTGCTCTTTTTTCCACAGCTTCTGAATAATAGGATTCATCCCATCCGCATCAATTGCATAAGATGCACTAGTAGTTGTAGCTTTTTTATCCGGGACAAACCTTCTTAATACATGATCGTAGTCATATCCAAAAAGAAACCCTCCAGATTCAGCTCTTTTTGAGCCAACGAAATTTATCATGTCGAAAAACGCATCTTGAGTTACCCTCATTGGGGGAATATTATTGTTATTCATAATACCTCCTATCTTTATTAAAAAGGGCACCACCCTTACCCAATGATTTTTTTCCACAGACTCTTACTATTCTCCTTTTCCATCAATTGTTTATCAATTGTTTTCCCTGTATTGATATAGGTCTGCGTTAAGTCACTCCATTCGGTGCTCATCTTCTTTGCCACATCTATTGTTTTTGGGACATGAGGAGATGCAATGCAAATTTTATATCCCCCTCTGGAGGAGGACAATCGATGTGTAATATGACCTCCAAAACTTCTTCCATTATAAGAAGGTTGTGAAAGGATATCTATCTCGAAGTAATTTCCGAGATCAACATACCGGAATTTATACACACCCCTTCCACATTTCGTTCTGTAAGTAGCTGGAGTATACTCAATACGTAGGACGCCAGGTTTAATCTCCTCAGCAGCCTCCCCCCCTCTAAGAATTGCGGGTTCGACACTTTCTGAATTTCTGAGAATTCCAGGCTTAATTTCTTCGGTTTCTGTTTTATCCCCACCTAAGAGGATACCTTTATATGCACCAGGGATCATTTGTGATTTGATCCTTAAATAATCGGGAAGATAATTTTGATCTCCCAAATCACGAATTAAAAAATCTCTAATAATCATAACGAATGATTTTTAATAGTTAATAAAAATTAAAACCATGGTTTTATGTTGATTCAGATCTGTCGGCTTTATACAGCAAATTGGATAAGCACAATTAACAAAGTGAGGTATGCATATATAATTAGATGCGTAATAAAGAACACCTTGTTTTTTGCCCATATAGATTCATTTGCTTTTGTTTTCATTTTTCTTGTTTTAAATGATTTGAAGCAAAATTATATTTAGGAAAGTGAATGAGAAAACCGAAATAGTACCGTAATAAGTATCAATTAGTGCCCTTTTACTCAGAAAAGAAAAAAGGATTATAGACAACCACAGTGCGTTCAGGCATTCAGGCTATTTAGTTAACTTTTTAAAGAGGTTTGCGTATTCACTAGACCGATGTGAATCTCCTAAATGCTTATAGATTAGCGAGATGTAATCAATGGCTAATGCATAAAAATGACACTTGGAATTAACTTTATGAAGCAGAGAAAGGGCTTTTTCAAATTCATCCTGGTATAGGAGAACTAATGAATCATAAAAAACATGGTTTGCCTTGTTTCCATCCAACCGCACCAGGTTTTTACAAATAGCAGGCATCAGATCAAACCTATTCTCATCAATTATCTTTTGTAGAAAATACCAAAGCTTGTTGAGCTCATCCATTTTTAAATGCTCAACTTTATTTAGGTAAACAATGGCTCCATCAAGATCATCTTCCTCGATACAATTTATAATACTAGGGAAATATGAATCTATGAGATATCCAAACCCAACAGTTAGTAAGTCTACGTTCCTAGAAACTATTTCTGAATCAGCCTCAAAAGAATCTAATTGTTGTTTGCTGACTAAATATAAATATAGATCAAAAAATATCCATGATGTGGTTGAAATATAGATCTGTTTTTTTGAGGGTAAATTCTTGAACTTCTCATTAATATATATATTGTTTCCTTTAAGACCCATTACGTGTTTTGGACACTCTGACTCTGTGAAGAACGAAAGGAAATACAGTTTACAAGAAGTAGATAGAACAGAAGTTGGTCGATCTAATATTTTAACAAAATGATCCTCAGTGTGGAACTCAAGAAATGTTATGTAGAGAATATCTCGAATGGAATAAAACGGCCGGATCAACATATTTCTTACATCAACATCTATTTTAAAAAGACTCATTAGTACGTAAACACTTTTATCCTCTTCTATCGAACTTAATATATACCCAAACGCAGTTAAAACATCGTCACGGTGCATTATAAGTTTAAACTTCTCCTTAATTCTCTGTAATGCATCTTTACTCTTATATGCCTTTAAAAATCCTATAGTAAAGCCACTGATAGCTCTGCCAATTATTTCCACATCACCCCATACAGGCTCGTCGTTAATAAAACGTACTAAGTAATGAATTTTCTCTGCACTAAATTTCTTTCCTAGACTGAGTCCTAAGGAGGTTACAATAATAGATTTATAATATGAATCCCAATTAAAATCTTTATTATGTGATAAAAATGTTTCAATAATTAGTTTCAGTTTCGGACTTAACTCATCTGATGCAATTATTTCTTCTGAAATGGTCTCTATTTGTTTCTCAAACAAATCATCAGGGATATATTTTTCAAGCCGCTCCCTTACATACATTACCTCTCCGGCGCCTTCAGCTGACAGACCATGAAATTTCAATATGTCATCTAATGTTAAATTAAGATTTGAAGCCGTTCTTGATATGTCGAGAAAAGCCGTTCGCAATGAATGAATATGCTTTACCACATCGTTAGCATCTTCTTTCTCAACAGGCTTTTCGAGCGTCAACAAATCTGCCCACCCATTGAATGCTATTAGCACTGCGAAGAAATCCTTAGTTTTAGGATCAAAATCTTTAGCCCAGTTATCATTTAAATGCCTAAACAACCTTTTTAGTGGCTCTATCTTGGTTAATTCACATGCATCAACCTTCATAAAACTATCTTGATTATTGTTCAGCACCGCAGTTTGAAACTCCTCGCTAATAAAGGTTAATGACACCTCTCTTTTGCGAAGCCCACTTTTAATAATACTGTTTATGTTGCCGCGCATTTTATCATTAAGCAAATCAAGAAGTCTTTTCCATGAAAATGATGATGAAGGATCAAGTAGCTCACCATGCAGCTCATTTACGTCCTTACCAACAGTCGCAGCTACCTCTTCCCGTACAATTTGATATGGAGACTTATACATATGTGTTATTCAGTTATCAGCTTGTTAAAATCATCGAGAACGCTTTTATCGAAACTATCAAGATAAACCTCCGTTGTTTTAACATCAGCATGCCCCATACCCTCACTGATCACCGCCACTGGCACCCCTTTATGTTTGGCAACAGTAGCCCAGGTGTGCCGGGCAACATAGCTTGTAAGGTTAGTCTCGATTTCACAAAGATTGGCAATTTCCTTCAACTTCTTGTTATAAATCCGGCGTTTTTCAGCCATATCCTTAAACTCAAGCTCGGTAGAGCCTTTACGTGTAATAATTGGAAAGATATATTCGTCACTATCTTTTTCTGCAATGTAATGGCTCAGTATATCCTGAATTTGAGGAGAGATTTTTATAGAATATTCTTTCTTTGTTTTCTGCCGTTTGTACTCCAGTCGACCTTCAATGATATTGTTCATTTTGAGATGAGCCATATCTGCAAAATTTATTCCCATGCAATAAAAGGAAAACAGAAAGTAATTCCGGGCATGCCAAATCCGGGAACCCTGTTCAAAGGATAGGTTTTCGATTAGCCCAATCACATCCCGTGGTACAGCTCTTTTTTTTGTTTTAGTGGTATTGATAGTGTAATTCACAAAAGGGTAAAGTTCACGACCAACAATGCCGGACTTT
>CAZDWF010000018.1:0-38490 GCA_964508895.1 uncultured Bacteroidales bacterium | reverse complement strand
CATAGCAATCATATCAACCTCTCCTTTACCAAGCATTTCGAAGCTTTTTTCAACATCATTACTAATTCGTATCTCCAGTTTAACACCAAGATGTTCTGCAAAAAGTTTCAGCTTCTCAAACTGATAGCCCATAGGTTCTCCCCTGTAAAGAAAATAGTTAGTGGAATTATAATCGGTAAGGGCAATAAGTTTACCTCTTTCTTTGATAATGCTAAGCTGAGAAACCGTAGGTTCCGGCTCATCAAGTATCTCAGATAGCTTTTCTTCATTCCTGTTTAAGCAGGATGAGAAAAATACTGTGATAAGTACTAAAAATATGACCCTTTGGGGCAAATTTCGTTTTGACATAGTATATACTAGTCCAAACATAACTTATAAATATAATATATTACTGTAGTTGTTTTGCAATTGCCTATAAACACATATTAACATGTTTTTGTTTAAATCCTCTGTAATGCCTTCCTGTCAATGATTTCCGAAAAGAACTAAGGCGGACTGGTTTAATAAGATTGTAAAAAATAATATAGGGATGTAAATATTATTTGAATAAAAGGAGATTAATATTTGATTATTATATTGATATCGAGACTTCTTATGAGTATATTTGTCTTTAGCCAATTCAATTTCAGATACAATGAAAAGATTATTCATATTTATTGTACTATCTGTTATATTGTCTTTTTCAGGATATTCCCAACTGATAATGGGAGCTGCTTTTAAGGTCAATACTTTTGGACCGGGTATTGAAGGAATAATTTCCCCAAATAAATTGCTGAATTTTCGGCTGGGTGCTAATTACATAAAATCACGCCTTGCCGGTAATATTGATACATGGTATGTTACAGGAGATTACTATGCCCGCCTGGGTTGTGTTTCATTGATCACTGATGTTAATGCATCGAAAGCTTTTCATATAAGCGTTGGTGTATTATATAATTTTAATCATCATGAAATTACTGGAAAGCCAACTCATGATTTTATCGTAGGCAAGCTTGAGATCTCTCCGGAAGAAATCGGACAGGTGAAGATCACTATGGATTATAATAGTATTTGTCCATACATAGGGCTTGGATTTGGATCAACATTGCCAAGAGTAAAAAGGGTATCATTCGCTATTGAGCTCGGTATTGTATATGAAGGCTCACCTGATGTTACCCTGGAAGCAACAGAGATGTTAAGTCCTACAGCTGAAGACGAGCAAAACCTGGATGTAATTCAGGGAAATGTGGATACATATTACATGTTTTATCCTGTTTTGAATTTGCAAATATCGGTGCGATTATTCAATTAGAAATGATGAAAATGAAAACATATAATAAAACAAAGTCATTATTATTGTTACTTGTTTTTTTAATAGCAGCAAGTTTATCAAATTCCTGCAAAAAAAGCCAGGATATTGCTGAAGATGGTCGACTCATCATTAACCTGGATGTTATTAAAACAACTTTTTCAGTGAAGTTTATTGATGCAAAAAGCGGGCAAATCATTGGAACCGACGCAAATAAAAGGATTAATCTTACGCTTATCGGCCCCAACAAGGATAATATTGTGGATATACTGGGTACTATTAGTCCTGATTATAAATACAAAGCTGCAAATGGATTTTTTAGCTGTGGATTGGTTAATACAATAAATCCTACACTAAGTAATCCTATTACATTTACTATTCTGGCTAGCCTTAATGGATATATAAGCACAAGTTTACCCATTAGCGTTTATGCGGCAAAGGATTATGTTTATGAGGTTAAAATGGTTAAAAAAGACGATCTCCCTGAGGGCGTTGTTTCTGTTATTGATAATTCAGGATCAGCAACAAATGGTGTTATTGACAGTGATATAAGCATAACAACACCGCTTGTCCCATCTACAAATACAGCAGCTTCTTTATTACTTCCCCAGGGTGCTACACTTAAAGATGCAGCAGGAAATCCGTTAAATGGAACACTTAGTGTTGATATTATTTATTTTAATAATATGGATGATGGATCTGTAAGTTCATACCCGGGAGGTTTGATTTCAGAAATAGAAGGCTTGAATGAGCTTAAGATGTTCTTTTCTGCAGGATTGGTTTCTTTAGAAATCAGGGATGCATCAGGAAAACTTGCTGCAATAATAGAAAACGGAACTGCAGACCTGACGATAGATATTCCTGCAAGCACATATAATACTCTGGCGTCAAGACCTGTTAACCAGGGTGATGATATTACTTTATGGAGTTATAGCGAAAGCAATGGAAATTGGAAAGATGAAGGTGTTAACAGCATTATTGAGAATGGTGGTGTTTTTTCTGTTACGAGTAAATTAAATCATTTCTCAATTTACAGATGGAGCTGGCTGTGGAACCTGATGAGCAAGCAAGGAGCAGATCTGCAGTTCCAGAGTTCTTCTTATCCATGTAATTGTGTGTATGTTAAAACCATTATCAGAGAAAAACTTTCTGGAAATGATCTCATTATTAAAGAAGTTTATTTATATGCATGTATGGATAATGCTATAAGCTATTGGAATGTACCAATTGGTTTAGCTGTAGGAGTTGAGGTGGAAATGCCCTGTTCATCAAATTTCACAAGCCGGGAGCCGGTATACTCTTTCCCAGATCTAAGCATAGGGGAAACAAGAGAGGTATGGCTTGATCAGAATACTCCATCGACATTTGTTACTGCAGATATAAGTGCAATGTGTAAAGACTCTCCTTACATTATAATTAAACCAACCATGGGGGGGTGGTATAAAAAAGAAGGGGAAGAATGCTGGAGATGGGTTTATATGTTTAGCGGGATCTCTATTATTTGTGATGTTCAGGTTGGATCAGTTTATACGGTCGGATATTATTTTGATGAAGTATGGCAGCAATTTGATATAAGGATCTCTGAGGAAGAGGAATATTTTGAGATCTTACTGCTGACTGAGGATATTTGTAATAACCTGAATTATTAAATCTCAAATCACAAATTACCTGCCCGTCATGCTTTGGCAGGCGCGGCAAACTCCAGGCAAATTCCAAAAAACAAATCTAAAATTTCAAAAGTGCAAAATGTTAATTATAGCAGGTTTGAAATTTAATTTTTTGAGTTTTGAAATTTCACACTTGATTTTTGCCTGGAATTTGTAATTTATAATTTTTTTCCTGTTTTAAACTATATTTTAGTCCGGGTATTTTTCCAGTCCGGGAGAAGTTTTTATGCGAGTCCAGATAACAGTTCTGCCAATAAATGAGAATCCTATATAACCTCTAACTTTAAGCGTATTCATATCTTCAAGGTTCATTTCACAGCTATATGTTTTTCCTTTCTTGGGATCATAGATCTCTCCATATTCCCATTCGCTATCATCAACATCGAATTCGAAGTCCCTGACTATTATCAATCCGTCAACCGGACGTTTTTTTAAATCATCTTCAGGATTATGTTTGTCGAGTTTTGGTTTTCCTGTTAGTGTATCAATAGGATTTTTCAACCATATGATTTTACCCATGAAGTTTTCTCCATCCCTGTAAATCTTTATGTGGGCATCTTTATCCTGGTTCAACCAGAGGCCAACCACATCGTTTTCACTATACTTTTGTGTGAAAGCTTCATTCTGAAAGCTTAAAAAAGTAAAAAAACATAAGAAAATAATAATTGCTTTGTTCATGATATTATTTATTAATGAGTACATTAATAAATCGTGACATGTGACGCGTAACGCGTGACGTGGACGATTTATAATATTTAATTTCTGATTGCTTCAATGAAGATATAGTATTATTATTTTGAATTGAAATTTATTTCACCGGGCATACCGATTTCAAAATTAATTCATACTGCCTGTGACCGCAAGATAGTTAATCTTTGCGAATTCCTCTTTTTTTCAAAAAAGGATTTGTCAGATATGAATATTTGTCCGAATCCTGATATAAACTTTAAATACCTGAATGTTAGCTAAAAACTAATTGTTCTTCACAATAATTTTTTTACAATAATAGTTTATTAAATTTGCATAAAAATTATTTACATGAAAAAGCCTGTCATTTTATTATCAGTATTATTTGTATTTTCAGTTCTTATAATTAGTTGTAGTGAAGATGTTAATAAAGAAATTGTAGGCAACTGGGAAGCAGTAGATGTTTCTGCAAGCATAAATGAGTATACCAATATAAAAGATGATGTACTGAATCAGACCCTCGATTATTACCGTACTGTAAACTTTGAATTCTTCGAAGATTTCACCATGAATATTGTAAGCTCAGGTAACTCATTTCCTGGTACATGGAAATTTTATGATGAAGAAAATTCCATTTATATCCGTATGGATCAGCATGAGGCAAAGGATTATAAGAAATTTGGAGTACTATCTAATGATACTATTGTTAGTACCAATGAGACAGGCTTGGGGACTATTGTTATTAAGTACGTTAGAAGTGAAGATAATAACTAAAGAAATCTCAAAACTCAAATTATAAATTCCAAGCAAAAGTCAAGTATGAAATTTCAAAACTCAAAAAAATTAAATTCCAAGCAAATAACAAATCACAAAAATTAAATTACAAACCTGCAGAAGTTAACATTTTGCACTTTTGTAATTTTGGATTTCCTCTTTGGAATTTGCTTGGAATTTGTAATTTGTGGTTTGAATTTCCCACTTTATTCTTCTACAAACTCAAGTGTATAAAATATCGCTTCCAGTTGCCGCACGAAGTTTCTCTTCATCCCACTGGGGTTGTATACATATCCATCAATAGTCAAAACTTTGGTGCCATCAGGGGTGACGACAGTATAACTTAAAAACGGGCCTCCCATAAAATCATTGACCAATTTCCATAAACCACGGGTTTCTACGGCGAAATCAGTTACATAATCAGCGGTTCTTACTGAGATTGTTGGTATGAACTCATTTGAAACTGCAACATAAGTTCCAGGAAGTTCTCCATGAACATATTCATGGGTAATAGAGTCTCTGATTTGAACAATTCGGTTAGGATGAAATAAGCTGGTGTCTTTATAAGGCATCACATAGATCAGGATGCCAATTTCAACATCCTGCTTGGCCTTATGTATTGATTGACGGAGCCAGAGAAAATTATTTGTTTCCTTTCCTACATAAAATCCTCCTGGAACATCCATAGAAATATTAAATTTTCTCTTCAGCAGATTGCTCAAAGGAACACTTGATGCCATTCCAAAATATTTATTTGTCCTTTCTATTTCAAGATCAAGATAGAGTTGCAGGAATGTCTCTTTGTATTCATTAAACTTTTTGTAAAAATCCTCAGGATTAGGTGCAGTTATTTTAACAAGCTGCTGAGGTGCAGACCAAAGATCTCTCTTCACTTCCACAAATGCGGATTTAACTTTCGGGTCGATATTGGCGATAAAAATGCTATGTAGCTTTTTAAAGATCTTGTTGAATTTCTTTTCTGAAACGTTCATGGTAGAAAAGATGGGCTCAGCCTGTGGTAGCCCAAGCATTTCCTGTTCGAAGAAAGCCCTGAGGGTGTCACCCAGGCTTCCATTCCATTGATCTTTAGTATTGGTAACGATCAATATTTCATTGGTCTTTCCTGTCGATCTTTTTATACCACTACTGCTCTGTTCATCACATGCTGAGATCAAAAATACGAGGGATAGAATTAATAATGCGAATGGAATAATCCTTTTAAGCATTGGGTTGTTCATGGTGATTATATTTAATAAAAACAATTAATGATTTATCCAGGAAAGCTACATCATTTATTAAAACGGGAAAGAAAGATACAAATTATATCATGAAGATTTTACAGCGACCTTTAATTTTTGTCCTGGCTTAAGTCTTTTAGAATTACTAATATTATTTAGCCGTTTAATCTGTGTAACAGTTACACCATCATATTTTTGAGCAATATCCCATAATGTATCACCTTTTCTAACAGTGTGATATATGTATTTTACATTTTTATCGGATGCAACGCTAACTGCAGGTTTTACAACCTTGATCTTCTGGTTTGGATATATGGTATTGCTTCTGATATTATTCCAGGATTTCAGATCACTGATGGAGCATTTGTATTTATTAGCAATCAATCCAAGACTCTCCCCTGATCTGACCACATGTATCCCATCAGGAGCTTTCTTACCTGGTGAAGCATAACTTACAGAACGGCTATAGGGCGCGGATGGATAAACTACTATTTTTTGCCCTGGATAAATAGTAGAGCCTCTCAGCTTATTCCATGCTCTCAACTGGCTCACATATACATGATATTTTTTAGCGATCAGTCCAAGATTTTCACCATTTCTAACATAATGTATGGTTCTTTCTTTAGCCTTTTTAATTTCAGCAAGCAGCTTATCCTTTTCAACGCCTTTTCTTGATTTATAGGCATATATTTCTTTTTCATTATTAATAAACTCTCCAATATATTCTTTTGGAAGCCAGAGCTTAAAGTCTTTATCTTCTGTATATGGTATAAATCCTTTTTTATATGCAGGATTAAGGAATTTAAGGTCTTTCATTGGCACTTCCAGCATTTCATGGATCTGATCAAAAGAAACCACATCGTTAATCCTTACCGAATCAATGCCATTGTATAATATTCCAGGATGTACAGGATAGATATTATGTTCAGGGGCGTAATTCATCACATAAGTTACAGCAATGAATGCAGGAACATAACCTCTTGTTTCTCTTGGTAGAAACGGCCATATAGCCCAATAGCTTTTAACACCTCCAGACCTTCTGATGGCTTTATTCACATTTCCTGCACCTGAATTATAGGCTGCCATCACCAGCGACCAGTTGCCGTAGATATCATAAAGATCCTGCATATGTTCACATGCTGCAATGGTAGCTTTCAGGGGATCATATCTGTCATCAGTAAATGAAGTGACTTTTAATCCGTAAACTTTACCGGTACCATACATAAATTGCCAGAGACCTTTTGCCCCTGCCCTTGATCCTGCGGTTGGGTTAAGTGCAGACTCAACAACAGCCAGGTATTTCATCTCCAGAGGAATATTGTATTTGTCAAGTTGCTCTTCGAACATTGGGAAATATAATTCTGCCAGACCCAGCATACGTGAAGTCAGGTTTCTTTTTTTTACAGCGTACAGGTGAATGAAATTTTTAACCTGTGCATTATAAATCAACTCAATAGGTGTTTGCAGATTTAGTTTTGCAATTCTTTTCTCCAGGATGGAATCATGGTAAGTTGGCACCTGTTCCGGTGGGAAATCATATCTGTTCAAAAGATTGGTGTCGGTAATAAATACCTGGTCAGTGAAATAACTAATATTAACAAGGCTGTCAAGCATATCAAGTATCTGGGAATCTTTAATGATCACATTACCGTAATCATTGGTGTCGATCTGAAATATATGAGTATCAGGTATTGTAGTTGTGAGAGTATCAGGTTTGTTTATGGTATCATTATAAGTGCCAGCCTGCAAGCTTATGGTCAGAACAGTAATAATAACTGTGAAGATATATTTTCCCATTTATGAATGTTCGTTTATTTCTTAACTGAATAAATAGCTGTATATTGTAGGAGAAATTACAAATTACCTGTCCGCATGCAAGAGCATGGCGGGCAGGTAATTTGATTTTTGAGATTTCATACTTGACTTTTGCCCGTAATTTGGTGCTTCTGAATTGGAATTTACTTCTTATCAATCTTTTTAGGATCATCAGAGTCCTTCTCATCATCTTCATCTTCACCACTCATGCCTCTTTTGAACTCCCTGGTCCCCTTTCCAATTCCTCTCATTAATTCAGGGATTTTTCTTCCGCCAAACAATAATAAAACAATAGCAACGATGAGGATTATCTGCCATGGGCCAATCATTCCGAGTAATACGAAGAGGTTCATATCTAAAGTATTTTGTGTTCTAATTACAAAGGTAAGATTAATCCGAATTAAATCCTATTTTTGTGCAACTTACTCAAAGATAATACTGTCTACATTAAAATTTATACTGATGAAACAAAGATTTACTCTGATCACTACTATAGCTTTTATTCTGATCTCAGGGCTTTTATCTTCTCAACACACGGAATACAAACTCACCCACCACATGACTCCTGAAGAGGAGTTGAGAAGGCATGAAATCGGAAAAGAATTTTATCCTACACTTCCACCCGATTCACCTGTTAGGATGGTTGCGGAATTTGAGAGAATGCAGGCTGTTCTGGTAAGATATCCTTTTGGAATTCCACTTGAACTTATTGCAGAAATGTCGGAAGAATGTGTTGTTCTTACAATCGTATTAAACCAGTCTCAGGAAATTCATGTAACAGGGCAATACCAGGGAGCCGGGGTGAATATGAGCAATTGTGAGTTTTTGCATGCATCTACTGATTCATACTGGACAAGGGATTACGGCCCATGGTTTGTAGTTGATGGAAATAATGAAGTAGGGGTTTGTAATTTCCCATACAACAGGCCTCGTCCGAATGATGACGATATTCCAATAAGGATTTCAGAATATTTTAATATTGAGTTATATGGTATGGAATTGATACATACTGGTGGTAACTGGATGTGTGATGGTATGGGTATGGCTTCATCAACAGATTTGGTGATTGAAGAAAATCCTACTATGACTGTACCTGATATTGAAAATAAAGTATATAATTACCTGGGAGTGCATACTTACAATATGTTGCCTGATCCACTTGGTGAATATATTGAACATATTGATTGCTGGGGTAAATACCTTGATGTGGATAAAGTGTTAATAGGACAGGTAGCTGTTAGTGACCCCCGATACAGTGATTTTGAATATGTTGCTGATTTTTTTGAACAGCAAATCAGTTCTTATGGTACCCCATACCAGGTCTACAGAGTTTTTACTCCTGGCAATTATCCCTTTACACCGTATACAAATTCACTGATTTTAAATGAAAAAGTATTAGTTCCTCTTACAGGAAGCACGCATGATGCCAATGCAATTCAGGCTTATGAAGGTGCAATGCCAGGCTATGAAATAGTAGGAATTCTATATGATGGCTGGGAGAATACTGATGCTCTGCATTGCAGAGCAAAAGGTATTGCTGATCTTGGAATGCTTTACATTAAACATATTCCTTTGCTGGGGAACGTTCACCAGAAAGATCCATTTGAAATTAACTGTAAAATAATTCCGTATAGCGGTGAAGCACTTTATCCTGACTCATTATTGATATACTACAATGTGGATGGTGGTTCCTATAACACTTCTCCTTTATATCATATTTCAGGATTTTCCTATTCCGGAGATATTCCTGTCCAGCCTGAAGGATCTGAAGTTGCTTACTATCTGCATGCTGCTGATGAATCAGGAAGGAGTGAGGAACATCCTTTTATTGGTGTTGCCGATCCACATGTATTTAATGTTATATATCCTTTGCCTGATGTGACTGTTTATCCTGATACATTGCTATTTGAAGGTTATCTGCAATGTTTAGGAGGCTTACCCGCAATTGTAAAAAACAATTCAGATTCTACAGTTACCATAAATTATATTAATAATGAGGGCTTTGATCCTTTCCACTGGTTTATTGAACCATGGAGCATTAACCTTCCATATGATCTTGCTTCCGGAGATTCTTTAATCCTTAATGTTATGATTGAGATTGCCATTACTGATTTAACTACATATTTACAGGATACTCTTTTTGTTGAAACAGATGCGAGTATACATGATGTTTTAATCAGGGTTGATAGCTCAATACTCGTTGGTTATGAAGAGCTGACCAATTTGAGCCGGATTGAAATGGAAATATTTCCAAATCCTGTAAACTCAAATTCTCAAATTGAATTTAACCTTCCCTTTACATCAAATGTAAAAATCATGTTATATGATATTTACGGTAAGGAAGCAGGAATAATTCTCAACAGGAATATAAATGCAGGAATACATAATATCCAGTTGAATGCATTAGACAAATTAGATGGTGGAATTTATATTGTAAGAATGCTTGTTGGTGAAGAAGTTGTCAGTAAGAAAATATTGTTGATGGATTAGCTTAATCCTTTTTTCCAATAGCTTTTAGAAGTTCTGCAGGCTTAAATGGTTTGCTTATAAAATCATTCATTCCAACTTTAAAACATGTTTCTGCTTCCTGATTTAATACACAAGCTGTTAAAGCAATAATTCTGCATTTTTTCCTTTCAGGATGCATCTTTTCATATTCTCTTATCTTTTCAGTTGCCTCCAGGCCGTCCATTTCAGGCATTTGAATATCCATTAATATAATGTCAAAATGATCCTTAACATACATTTCAAGAGCCATCTTACCATTATCTGCTACCTCAACATTATGCCCGGATTTCTTCAGGTTGATCATAGTTACTTTCTGATTGATAAAATTATCTTCTACAACAAGAATTTTCATTTTATCAGATGATGGTTTTTCAGCAAGGCTTCTATCTTCTATCAACGACATTGGTGATTTATCGCCAATGTCAAAGCTTAGAATCACCCAGAAGGAAGATCCTTTTTCGTAAACACTACTAAAACCAAATTCACCATTCATGAGATTAACAATGCTGATCACTATATTTAGCCCAAGACCTGTACCACCGTATTTCCTGGAAATCGAATTATCACTTTGTACATATTCAAGAAAGATCTTTGATTTTTGGTCATCAGGGATACCTATGCCCGTATCACTTACTTTAATTTTAAGCTTTACCTTGTTATCACTTTCTGAAACTTTTTCAATATTCAGATCTACACTTCCTTCAGTAGTAAATTTAATTGAATTGGATAAGAAGTTTGAGATTATCTGTGTTGTCCTGTTCGCATCTCCAATTAATACTTCCGGCAAACTCTTATCATATTCGAAAGTGTAATTTATTCCTTTATTTTCAGCAGAAGTCCTGAAAAGATTGAAGATGTTTTTGCTAAGCTCTTTCAAGCTAAAATTATAATTATCCAGCTCTACATTTCCGGATTCAATCCTGGATAGATCAAGAATTTCATTCACTATTTCCATGAGGTTCTTTGATGAAGAATCGATCATCTGGAAAAGCTCTTTCTGTTCTATTGTAAGTTTTTCTTTTTTAAGAATATCGATAGTGTTGATCAAACCATTCAACGGAGTTCTGATCTCATGACTCATTTTGGCCAGGAATACGGATTTTGTTTGGGTAGCATTTTCTGCTATCTCTTTAGCCTTAATGATATCTCTCTCGGCATTTTTTTTACTAGTTACATCACGGACAATTGCCTGAATATATGTCTTTTCATCAATGGTAACAGCATTCAGGCTTACTTCTGCATCGAATGGTGAACCATCCTTATGTGTATGTATCCAGAAAAATTGCTGAGGATTTCCCTGATATGCCAGGTTAAGATATTTTTTTGATTCTGTGTCAGATGGCTTTCCATTTGCCTGTGTTGGAGGAGAAAAATCACTTACTCTCTTTCCCACTATTTCATTTCTTTTACACTCAAATATTTCAAGTGTTTTATCATTGCAGTCAATAAATTTATCTTTATCAACCAGGAAAATTGCATCATAGGCTTTGGAAAAAAGGGCTTCAAACTTTTGCTTGTTGTTATCTAGTTCTTTAAATGCCTTTTTAAGTTTCGCACTTTGATTTGCTAATAGCCTGTTGGCTTTTTTTTGATTCTTATACCTTGAATAAAAGAGGATACCAACAAATAAAATCAGCAGCAAACTTGCCAATCCGAATATTAATGCCATGCTCTCAAGCTTATCTTTTTCCTCAAGAGCCTTTATCTCGTCTTCAAAGATCAAAAATTCCCGCTGGATTTCTATATCTGCTATTTTACTGGAGAAAGCACTACTGAAAATAGTGTCTTTTAGATTTACGTATTGTTGGTAATGTTCTAAAGATTTGGTCAACTCACCTCTGTTTGTGTAGATTTCTGAAAGCTGAAGAAAGCAATCTTTTTTCAAGCTAAGGAAATTGTATTCTAAAGAAATATCTAAAGCGTTGTTTGTATATGCTAAGGCTTCAATAGTTTTACCATCTTTCAGGTATACATCAGAAATTAACAGGAATATTTCTGCAATATTGATTTTTGAATCAAACTCTTTGAATTCTATAAGTGATAAATTATAAAATCTAAGAGCAATTTTATACATGCCATCAGCATTATGGATATCACCAATATATTTATAAATATAAGCTGTAAGGTAAATATCCTTGTTACGTTTGAAATATTCCAAACAACTATTGAAGATTTCGAGAGCCTCTTCATACTTTCCTTCTGCTGAATAAGTAAGTCCGATATAAGTCCTTCCCTGAATTATCAATGTGGAATCATTATGTATTTCTCTTATTTCTATTGCTTTGTCAAAATAATCAAGTGCAATTTCATATTTCTTGCGCATCAGGAAGGTTTGTCCAATATTAATGTAAGATAATGATAATTGATACTTGTCATCAATAAGAAGTGCGGCCTTTGCTGCTTTTTGAAAGTTTTTCAGTGCAAGATCATAAATGCCTTGCTTATGATAAACATATCCAATATCAAGGAGAGCATGGGATATATTACTTCTGTTAATTTGTTCATCAGCTATATCAAGGGCAATAGAATATTCTTCAATGGCTTTCTCAAATTCTCCCCTGTCAAAGTATATATCTCCCAGGGTATTATGAATTGCAGCAATCATCATTGATTTTGTCAGGTGCTTTTCATACTCTAAAGCCCTTTCTCCAAGCTCTAAGGCAAGATTTGGATTTTTAAAACGATAAGAATAGGAAAGCCTGTTGAATATTAAGATTTTATCATGCGCACTAATATCTTCATCATCCAATATTTTACTTAAACTATCAATTTCTTCAATACTTGTATAATAGAATGAGTGATATCTGGAAATAACATCTGATGTATCTGTATTTGAAGCGATGGAGTTTTCACAGAGAAATACCAATATGATACCAAGCCAGATTGATTTAGTATAAGTTAATATAGACTGTATATTTAGCATTAATAAATCTTATACGCATATGCTACTACAAAGTTATGTAAAAACCACATTTAGCAGGACAAATATACATATGAAATTCTGGCCCAGGTGTTTTCAACTATTTAATCCCTGGCTTATACAGAAATGACCTTATTCACAGAATCTTAACACATAAACTAATTGCAACCCAGCTGAGTTAATTTATCCTGTGCCTGTGTTGAAATCTCGCTGTTCTCTCCACCTACAGCTTGTGCATAATTCTCACATGCTTGCGCATTGTCTCCTTTACCTTCGAAAGCTCTTGCAAGCTCATAGTAAAGAGTTGTTTTGTCGTCACTTTCAAGTGCTAAGCCTGCTTGAACGCCTTTGATAGCACCATCATAATTGTTCATTTCATTATAGCATAATGCCATGTAGTAATAAGCAGTTGCATTATTCTGATCGAAAGTGAAGCTTTTATTGATCAGATCAATAGCTTGTTGATATTTTTTTGCTGTTACCTCAGCAGGTACTTTACCAATATAAAACTTTGCTGCCACTTCTTTAGCTTTAGTTGCAGTTTTCCCTCCTTCTTTATCTATACGTAATACTTCACTGGCAGACTCCCGCATTTTTTCTTCATTATCCAGCTTTGCGTAGGCGATCTCCATGCCGTAATATGTTTTAGGATTCTTTAAGTAATATTTGTTTGCTTCTTCAAATATTTTTATTGCCCCTTCATAATCTTTGCCTGCATTTAAAACATTTCCTTTGTAGGTATATGCATAATTTATGTACTTATTTGATTTTGCCATCTGTTTCTTATCTTCATTCTTTTCAGCATATTCAAATGATTTTGTAAATGCTGCTATGGCTTCATCCGGCTTTTTACCTTTATACAATTCTATACCTTCATTAAAGTAAATCTTTGAAATTTGCGTTAATGATCTTGTTTTTAGTGTTACTCCCGCCTTACCCAGCTTATCACATACTAAAAGACATTCTTCGTATGATTTAATAGCTTCCTGATTACTACCGGCTTTTTCGAGCTCTAATCCCTTGTTAAAATGTATTCCGGCATCATTTAAGGTTTGTGCTGATGCAGAAATTCCAATACTTAATAATACTATTGCTGCAATAAATCTAACTTGCTTCATAATGTAACTGATTTTTAATTCTTTATGTTAATTTTTAAGTCGACAAATATAAAAACTTATTTAAAATATCAGAGAATTGTTTTGCTAAATGTTACTCTGAGTTTATTTGTTACTGATTTTCAGTTTCTAACTAACGATCATTCTTTTATTTTGTTGCAATATGAATGGCAGCTATTCCTCCCATTAAAGATTGATGCTCTACATTTTTAAATCCATGTTTAAGTAAGAGGTTATCAACTTCCTTTGCAGTGTAATAATTTTTTGCTGAGAAAGCGAGATAATTGTATGCACTCTTATGTCCTGAAAATGTGCCACCAACTCTTTTTACTATAATCTCCAGATAAGCATTTACAAATGCTTTAAAGATTTTATTTCGTGGCTGACTGCTTTCTATGATAATAAATTTCCCACCTGGTTTTACTATTCTGTAAATTTCATTTAGTGCATCTTCGCTGATAGGATTTTTAAAGGTAAGGTTTCGAAAAGCAAATGAAATAGTGGCAGCATCAAATGAATTATCTTTAAACTGCATCTTTGAAGCATCATCTTTCACGAATTCAATATTATCAGAAACGCCCAGTTTTTTTGCTTTCAGTTTTGCATATTCCAGCATATTCTCACTAAAGTCCATTGCAGTGATCTTAGGCGAATAGTCAGCATTCATAGCTGTTCTGATTACCATATCTCCTGTTCCTGTGCAAAGATCAAGTATGTTGTCAGGTTTTGCTTTCAGGCATTCTTTTATGGCTTTTTTCCTCCAGAGTTCATCAAAGCGCAGGGTAAGTAATCTGTTCATAATGTCATACCTTCCGGGTATGCTGTTGAACATTTTATATAAGGGTTTTTGCTTTTGGTCGCTTATCTTTGCTTCAGCATCTTTTATTGCATCCATTTCTCAATATCTTCTGGCTGAACAGCAGGCAAGTCAAGTTTCTTCTTCTTCCTCATTCCATTCAGGTCGTTTCTTAGTTTATTCGGATTTACTCCTTTGAGGTCTTCAATAGTATTTATTCCTTTTTCTTTCAGGATGGGTATCCATTCTTTGGCAATACCTCTATCAATGAATTCATCATCACCACTCACTGCTTCTTTTTTCTGAGGCCTCATCTGGGGAAAAAGGAGCACATCCTGGATAGATGGTGAATTAGTCATTATCATAGCCAGGCGGTCGATACCAATTCCCAAACCTGCAGTTGGTGGCATACCATATTCAATAGCTTTGAGGAAATCTTCATCAAGGACCATAGATTCTGCATCACCACGTTTCCCGAGTTCGAGTTGTTCTTCAAATCTTTGTCTCTGGTCAATAGGGTCATTTAATTCAGAGAATGCATTGCAGATCTCTTTCCCATTACAGATAGCTTCAAATCTTTCAACCAGTCCTTTTTTGGTTCTGTGTTTCTTTGCCAGTGGCGACATCTCAACAGGATAATCTGTGATAAAAGTGGGCTGTATTAAATTTCCTTCACATGTTTCTCCGAAGATCTCATCAATGATCTTTCCTTTTCCCATGCCCGGATCAGTTTTCACTCCCAGTTTATCAGCTGTTTTCCGGAGCTCATCTTCCTCCATTTCAGAAATATCAATTCCTGTGTATTCCTGAATTACTTCAAACATGGAATATCTCTTCCATGGCCTTTTGAGATTAATAAGGTTCTCACCAAGTTGAATCTCAGTAGTATTATGAAGATCAAGAGCGATTCTCTCAACCATTTCCTCCACAAGGTCCATCATCCATTCATAATCTTTATAAGCCACATAAAGTTCCATCTGGGTGAATTCAGGATTATGAAAGCGGCTCATACCCTCATTGCGGAAATCTTTTGCAAACTCAAAAACACCGTCATAACCACCAACAATAAGCCTTTTAAGGTAAAGCTCATTAGCTATTCGCAGGTATAATGTCATGTCAAGAGTGTTGTGATGTGTCTTGAAAGGACGGGCTGCGGCTCCGCCATATAATGGCTGAAGTACCGGAGTTTCAACTTCGAGGTATCCTTTTGATTCCAGGAAGTTTCTCATGGAACGAATGAGGTTTGATCTTTGCAGAAAAGTTTCTTTCACCTGTGGATTTACTATAAGATCAAGGTATCGTTGACGGTATCTTTGCTCCGGATCGGTAAAGGCATCGTAAATCTTATCATCTTTTTCTTTAACAACCGGTAATGGTTTTAATGATTTTGCCAGTAGCGTAAATTCCTTTGCATGTATGGTGATCTCACCCATTTTGGTAATAAACACAAAGCCTTTAACACCAACAATATCTCCAATATCCAAAAGCCTTTTAAATACAGTATTGTAAAGCGTCTTATCTTCGCCTTCACAGATCTCATCACGTTTAAAATATACCTGTATCTTATCGGTAGCATCCTGCAATTCAATAAATGAGGCGGCACCCATTATTCTGCGGCTCATTATTCTTCCTGCAATACTGATATCCTGGAATTTTGTGTTATCCTCAGGAAATTCCTTATGTATCTCCTTTGCAGTTATGTTAACCTCATAAGGTTTTGCAGGATAGGGATCAATACCCAGCTTGATCAGTTCCTGCAATGAATTCCTTCTTATCAATTCCTGTTCGCTAAGATTCAGGCTCATAGTTGAAAATTTTTGCAAAGATAATAAAATCGTGACGTATGACGCGTGATGCGTAACAGCGAATATTTCCAGAATATTTTGTGTAATCTGAATAAAATATAGAATTTTGCGTTAGAGAATTAGGCACGCTTACACACCTGTCCATGGAAAAGAAAAGAACCCGTCAAAAACCTGACTGGCTTAAGATAAAAATACCTTCAGGTAAAGAGTATCTTGAGATAAAAGATATTGTTAAGAGGAACAAGCTTCATACTATTTGCACCAGCGGACAATGTCCGAATATGAATGATTGCTGGGGTAGAGGAACGGCTACATTAATGATACTGGGTGATGTTTGTACAAGGTCTTGTAAGTTTTGTGCTGTAGCTAACGGAAAACCTTTGCCGGCAGATTATGATGAACCTGAGCGGGTAGCTGAATCCGTTAAAAAGATGAAGATAAAGCATTGTGTTTTAACTTCTGTTGACCGCGATGATCTTGAGGATGGCGGAGCTGGTATATGGGCAACAACAATTAGTAAGATTAAAGAACGAAATCCTGAAACAACAATAGAAGCTCTTATCCCTGATTTTTCAGCCAGGAAAGAATTACTCGATATAATCATTTCTTCCGGACCGGAGGTTATATCCCACAATCTTGAAACAGTCAGGAGAATTACTCCACAGGTAAGAAGTGTTGCTGATTACGACAGGAGTTTAACGGTTATAAAATATATTTCAGAATCGGGTATCAGATCAAAATCCGGTATTATGCTCGGACTGGGAGAAACAGATGAAGATGTTCTGCAGACAATGGATGACCTGATGAGTGTTGGCTGTGAGGTATTTACTATCGGACAGTATTTGCAACCCACCCAAAAGCACTTTCCTGTGATCGAATTTGTAAGTCCTGACAAATTTGCTTTTTATAAGAAAAGCGGTTTAGAAAAAGGATTCAGGTTTGTTGAAAGCGGTCCTTTGGTGAGGTCATCTTATCATGCTGAAAAACACATCCGGTGAAACCGGAATGCAATTTGCAATGTGCATTATCTATATTTTTGTACTATGTCAAATCAGAATAAAAACGTAGAATACAAAGACCTTGGTGTTATTGATTACCAGGAGGCCTGGGATTATCAGGAGAAACTGTTCAATACCATCCTGGATATAAAAAAACACAGAAGAGAGGCTAATGAAGCTATCAGGTTGATTACTCCCAACTATCTTTTATTCTGTGAGCATCCTCATGTTTTTACTTTAGGTAAAAGTGGTTCTCAAAATAACTTATTGATAAATAAAGAATTACTAAAATCAAAAGGGGCCAGTTATTGCAAAACAAACAGGGGAGGAGATATTACCTACCACGGCCCTGGACAAATTGTAGGCTATCCGATACTTGACCTGGAGAATTTTGGGATAGGGATAAAGGATTATATAAATTTAATGGAAGAGGCCATTATTCTGACATTAGAGGATTATGGGATGGATTCAGCGAGATTGGGTGGTGCAAGTGGTGTTTGGCTTGATGCTGATAATAAAAATGCAAGGAAGATCTGTGCGATCGGTGTTAAAACAAGCCGCTATGTGACTATGCATGGTTTTGCTTTTAATGTGAATACCGATCTTGATTTCTATAGTTTTATCAATCCATGTGGATTTACTGATAAAGGGGTAACTTCAATGGCCCGGGAGCTGGGAAAAACAATGGATTTTTCTGAGCTTAAAGAAAAAGTAAAAAATAATTTTATCGGATTATTCTCCTGATATTATTCCTGTCGTACAATTCCAGTAAGATACTGCATAAAATGAGAATTATAAGTGTGATCAGAGAAATGTAAAACCCGCTTATTACATGGTCAGGTTCATAGCAAATCCTGATGTTGTTTTTTCCTGCAGGAAGCATTGTTGAGATAAGAGTAAAGTTGTGTATTAAAATTTCAGATTCTTCATTATTGACATATACTTTCCATCCAGGATAATAATTCTGCTGATAAGTAATTGCAGCATTATTTAATGTCTTTGTTTCCAGCTCAATGCAGTTTGGTGTGAATGAAGTGATCGTTATTGTATCCTCACTATTTTGCAAACTGTCACAAAAGAATACAGGTGGATTGGCAATTGTTGACTGAAACAATTCAGGAAGGCTGTCGTGCAGGTATTCAAACCCTTTTAAATGCAAAGGATTATATCCATCATAGGCAATTTCTTTCTGGAAGATATTCAGGTTTCTCCATAGTGGACCATAGCTGATCCCACTTCGATCATTATTCATCATTACCTGTTTTTCGTTATCAGGAATTGGGAATCCGGCAGGAAAATAATAACTGAATTCTTTAATATGCTGAGATTTGAATTGATGAGAATAAACAGTGTAGGGTCCGTTAAGCTGTGCTGCAATTATCATATCAAGAGCAATGAACAATACTATAAATGATAATATTTTTTTAGGGGATTTTATTAGGAACATGATAACCAGAAAGATCAATATCAATATTACAGATAGTATGCTTTGAAAAGCCAGGTGATTTATAATCAGAGACTCCTGGTTAAACTGAAATGTATCATGCTTAAAAACAGATAAAAAACTGTTAGGAGCAGCAGTATTAAAATATATTGCCAGGGATAATAATACAACAGCAAAGAAAAGAAAATATACCCTGAAAAGGAAAAACAGTTTTTGATTTTTTAGGATATTATCTAAGCCTGCTGATGCAACAACTATAAAAGTTAATATGAAAAAGATCCTGAAAAGGCTGGGAAACCTGAAGAGGTTCATGAAGGGGATATATTTATATGCAAATTCTCTTAATGGAAGTGAATCTCCTACTGCCAGGCCAAGCATTAACAAACCCCAGGCAAAGAACAGCCAGATGATCTTTCTTTGTTTGATGAAGGCGGAAAATACAGCTATTGTGAACAAGAAAATTCCAAAGTAACTGTTTGCCATTGACAGATCAGTATTGTAATATGAGATTTCACTTGTTACTGCAAAGGGGAAAACAAGAGAAACGAAACTTTGAACTGAAAACGGACAAAACAATGCTTGCACTAATGTTACGCCACTTCCTCTTGTTATTTCAGAAGAAAGAGAATACAATCCGGCAATTACAACTGAGGACACAATAAGGATCAATGCCAATCCGGCAGCATTCAGAAGAATATATATTTTTAATTTTTTAAAATCCCTGTCTAATAATATTTTGATAAAATAAAAAATGAAAATGGTGAATAACAAATATGCAGTAGTAATTATAAAAGCAGGATAACCTCCGCTGATAAACATAAACATTATAATGGCCAGGATCAGCATATGTTTAATTTCCGGCCTCCTGGAAAACTTAATATATATGCCAATAACAAATGGCATCCATGAAGCACTTATTATCCACATGAAGTGTTGTGCGTTTCCAACGAAAAAACCACTGAGCATATAGGATATTGCTGCCAGTAAAGCGATCTTGTTATTGAGTTTGAGGGATCTTATCAGATAGTACATTCCCAATCCTGCAATAAAAATATGCAGGATGAAATCGATAGAAACGGTATAAATATTATAGCCAAAGGTGTAGCCCAATATCCAAACAATGGGATACCATGCTGAGCTTTGAGGGTCAGCATGAAGCGGACTTCCCAATAGTTGATATGGGTTCCATAATGGCAAAATACCCTGCTGCAAACATTCACCAATAAGATACTTCCAGGGATAAGCCTGATCAATCAGGTCCCATTTTAAAGGATTGATAAAAGCTGCTACTTGAAAAAATGCCAGCACAGCAACAAAAAATAGTATTATATAATGTCTTGAATACTGTGATTTTAAAAATCTATGCAATTCCATACCTGAGCATAAATTTAGTATTTATTTATGAGAAAACCTGTTCAAGGACTGGAAGAGATGAAACATTCAGAGAGCTGTCGTGATGGATTCTATAATACTTAATCAGCAAATCAATATGAAATCTTCTTTTGACATTATTTAAATTCAGCTTTGAAAGATTGTTTAAATCAGAATTGATTATTTCATAAATCTCTTTGCTCAGCTTAGCATCTATGTAAAATGGTGCTGAGGCATGGGAATTTTTAAAAATGCCTTCTTCCATATTGAAATATTCAGCATCAGGAGAGTAATTATTTTGAGGTGGGAATCCGAGAAGTCTGGTAAATTGCCATAAGAAGTAAATGTGGAAATTATTAACCCCATCATCCAGCTTGTCGAATGAGATCAATGAGTTAGAAATAAAATCAAACATATCTTTGTTTTCTTCTTCTTCTTTTATTGACTTATAAATAATTTCATTAAGGAATAATCCAATGGAAGATTTAAAAATGTTGATGTTTAGATTAGAATAGTGATAGGCTAAACTTGCTTCTGAAATATTGTGTATAGACTTCTTTTCTTTGTAATTAAATACAATATCGAGTATCGCAAGTTTGAAGTAGATCTTTGTTGAATTACTTGATTTTCTGCTTTTACTTCTTCTGATGATGAAGGATAATAAACCTAATTGTTCAGTGAAAATCTTTACAATAAAACTTGAATCACCATATTTTATACTATTGAGTACAATTCCACGGGATTGAACTATCATTTTAATTTAAAAATAGAATCTTTGTCACCATCTTTTCATTCCCCACTTCATCACTTACAAAAACCAGATAAACACCTGATTTTGCTCTTTTTCCTGATAAATCTTTTCCATTCCATACAGCTCTGCCACCTTCAGAACGGGTTTCATATATAATACTTCCGGAGACGTTGGTTATTTTTACCACTGAGTTATTCATTAATCCGTCAATGCCAATCTCACCATTGTAATCTGATTTAACCGGATTTGGGAATGCATGAACATTGTCATCAAAGTTATCACTTGGCTCAGTGGCAGTTCCTTTAAAAGCTATCATTCCTTTTGAGGTTCCAAAAAACACTTCTCCTGTTAACTGGTTAATAGCCAGGTCGGTAATATTATTGGAGAATAAAGGACTATTGTCCTCTGTGAAATGATATACCTGTTCTGTACCATCATGAGATAAAAGAAAAACACCGGCTCTGTCAGTACCGACCCATTTTCTGTTAGCTCCGTCAACATCAATACATGTTACAATTTCTGTCTCAAGTAGATATTGAACGTAACCATCAAAATTCACAAGAGGGCGTTCAGCATTTACAGGATTATTTAATAAAACCTGTTCAGGATTATAGAATATGGCAATTCCTTCATCTGTTCCTACCCAGATCTCTCCATCCAAGTCTTTTGCGAGCGAATATACATTGCTTCCCGGAATGCTTCCATTATTTTCAACGGCATTAAGCCCTATATAAGTTTTTCCTGAAGTGGAGTTTTCATTAAATACATATAAGTAGTATTGATTACTTGCATTATGTCTTGCCCTGTACCATTTTTGATTATAATCATCAATTATCAATTCACTTACATCCTTACTGCTGGCGATAGAACCAGTATTATAAGTAGTCCATTCACCACCCGCTGTTCTGCTTGATAAAACTTTGTCGGCACCAGAGCTTGTTACCCATAGGGTGCCATTATTATCAAAACAACTTCCCCCAATTTTAATATTTTCTCCACCAAGAATTAGATTGGCTTCAAGTGAGCTATTTTGAGTGTTATAGATTTCAGTTAGCTGTCTGTCATCAATTTGCACCAAACCCCTGTTCCATGATCCTGCAAAAACCTGGGATGGATTATTAGGATTTACAGCAACAGTAACCATATCACGCAAAGTATCTAATCCTGGAGAATTATATCCATCAATTACCTGCCAAGCTTCATTGATAAAAGAAAAGACCTGGGCTCCTTTCCAGAGATTTGCCCATGCACCATTCATACCTCCCGGTACCATCCAAAGGTTTCCTCCCTGAATGGAAATATCAAAAATATCTATAGTGCCAGGACCAGCAGGCATTATTTGCCTGAAGTTATAACCCTGGCTCCACGTTTTAAGCATGCCCCTTGCCCGGTCAGCAATCCAAAGATCTTCAACACCCAAAACAATAGCATCATTAGGTTGAGGATTTTGTCCACCAACATCAAACACTTTGAATGCTTCATTAAGCTGAGTATCAAATACTTCTACATAGTAATCGAAAGCAATTACAAGGCGGTCTTCACAGGTTCTAAGGTTGTTAACATTTTGGTCATCCTGAAAACTCATTGGTTGCCAGGTATTACCGTCGAATACCAATACTGTATCAGTATATGTGGAAGAATGGCTGTTTCTGTTTGTAAGTATTTTTCCTGAGAACGCTTCAATAAGGTTATACTGAACATTCGGATTGATTGCGGTAATCTTATGCCATTCTGCGAAATTGGCAAGGTTCGGGCTGCTCACACTCGCATAATAAATTCCTTTTTCGGTAGCTGCAAAGAAGGAAGTATCATTATAGGCAATATCAAATACGTTTATCTGAGTGCCTTCAGGGCCAATATAATAAGTATCGTGAACTTCTTCTTTAATAAGGTCAATAACAACAATGCCAAAACCACATGAAATGTATGCGTAATTATCTTTAATAATAACTTTGTTAATTGTCTTATTTCCGAGAATCTGTTTTCTTTTTATATCAGGTATGTTAATGATAACATTTGATTTGATAAGGTCAATATTTGTATTTGAATATGCAATTACAAAACATGATAATTCAGCTTTGAAGGCCAGGTCGCTAATGCCAATATCTGATAATCCATTAATTTTTGTCAACCTGCTCATTTCTTCATTATCATCATCATAAATAATGACCCCATAAGGTGTTGCGCAATAAACCATATTGCCAGCTTTTTCAATTGCAACAGTATATCCCCAAGGAAGATGATCCCGCCATTGGCCAATTGCCACACTCTGTGAAAATGATTGTTGCGAAATGAAAATGATTGAAATAAGAAGTAATAAGTTCTTTTTATTCATATGTGTTTTCTCTTTTGAATCTTTAGTTTGTTATTCGTAACGCGTGAGGCGTGACGGGAAAGATCGCAAGCGATAATTCCTCAAAACTATTTCCTGTTAGATAATATTATATATTTTAACTGTTTTTTATATAATTTATTGCTGTATTAGAGGGAATAAAACTCTATTAATTCGCAGGATAAATAATAATATTTTCATAATAATCTTTGAATGTTTCTAATGTTTTGAGCAATAAATTTACGATAAGTATTTATTATAAGGAGGACTAATAATTCAAATACATGTTTTATATCTTCAATGTATTGATTCAGGAATTGCTGTTTTAGGTTTTAGTTATTAGATTTGCTAATTGATTAATCAGAAAATGGAAGTGTTTCGATCATATAAATCGAGGGTTGTAAGTATCGGCAACTTAAAGCTGGGAGGTAATTATCCGGTATTACTTCAATCAATGACAAATACATCAACCCTGGATATTGCTGCCACAGTTGATCAAAGCAAAAGAATAATTGATGCCGGTGCTGATATGGTACGTTTCACGGCCAGAAATGTGAGAGAAGCTCATCAACTTACACAGATAAAGAATGATTTATCAGGATCAGGATACGATGTTCCTCTGATTGCTGATATACATTTTAATCCGAAGGTTGCTGAAATTGCAGCAAAAATCGTAGAGAAAGTAAGGATTAATCCTGGGAATTATATTGAAAGAAATACTTCAAAATCTTTTTACACGAATATTGAATACAAGGATGAGCTAAAAAGAATTAAGGATGGCTTGCTTCCATTAATAGAAATCTGTAAAACACATAATACTGCAATACGCATTGGCACTAATCATGGATCACTTTCTAACAGGATATTGCTAAAATATGGTAATACTGTTAAAGGGATGGCAGAATCAGCAATGGAATTCATAAGAATATGCAGTGATCTTGATTTTCATAATCTTGTATTATCAATGAAGTCGAGTGATGTAAGGGTAATGGTTTATTCTACACGGCTTCTGATAAAGATGATGAATGATGAAGGATTTGATTATCCATTACATCTGGGGGTTACAGAAGCCGGAAGTGATCTGGATGGCAGGATCCGCTCTGCTTCAGGCATTGGGCCTTTGCTGGCACAGGGTATTGGAGATACTGTAAGGGTTTCCTTAACAGAAGCTCCTGAAAATGAAATCTCTGTGGCAAAGTTTATTGTAAAACCTTTTGAAAAAATCAGAGAGGCTGAGCCACAACAAACAGATCTGAAGACGGATTTCCCTTTAGCGAAATATCCAATTTTAATCAATAATGAAGAGGTAAAATATCCTGTTATAGGGAATACATTTAGAAGATCAGAACCAATTGATGTGGATCTTATTTATAAAGACGGAAAATTATATGACAGACTGTCAAATGAGTTTAATGGTAATCTGCATTTTTATAAAATAGATCATAAGCACCCACTATCAGGTATTCAGGAAATAGAAAATCTAAGAGAGAAATTAAATAAGGATACCAAAACTATTGCCTACTTTGAACATGATAAGTGTAATGAAGAATCATTGATTTTTGCTTCATCAATAATATCGCTTGCAATGATAGATGGGAATGCAGATGGGATATTCTTTGATACTACAATTGATGATGGAAAAAGCCTTGAAGTTGCTTTTTCAATATTACAGTTCTTAAGGTTAAGAAGCACAAAAACAGAATACATATCCTGTCCTACATGCGGAAGAACTCAATTCGATATACTTGGAGTTTTGAAGGCTGTGAAGGAAAAAACATCTCATCTGAAAGGATTGAAGATCGCAGTTATGGGTTGTATAGTAAATGGTCCGGGAGAGATGGCTGATGCTGACTATGGGTATGTGGGTTCTGGTCCGGGAAAGGTAAACCTCTATAAAGCGAATAATCTTATCAAATCAAATGTTGATCAGAATGATGCTATAAAAGAGTTAGTGGAATTGATCAAAGAGAGTGGTGACTGGCTGGAAGTATAAATCCTATTTTCTCTTTTTTAATTTGTTAATGATAACATGAAGATTTTTTGGATAAATCTGAAACTCGTACGGTCCTTTCCCTAATGATTCTCCATCCACTTCAAGTAAAATGCTTCCAGGCGGGATAGATTCTATGCAAATATTTTTACCCTTGAATGCTTTAACGAAAGAGACATGACTTATTGTTCCCAGGTATAAGCGGTAAAGGTTCACAACTATCCTGAGTTTTGAAACAGATTTGAAAATACTTACTTCAAACTGACCATCATCCGGAACAGCATCCGGGGCCTGCATCATACCACCACCATTATACTGGCCAATACCAATGATCATACTGAAGATCTTTCCTGAAAAAACTTTTTTCCCATCAATTATCATGTTGATTTTTATGGATCTGTATTGAAATAAGCCAAGAAGAAGATTACTAATATATGCCAGTTTACCACCCTTCCCTCTTTCTTTCATCTGATTGGTTTTTTTTGCCACCAGTCCATCAAAGCCCAATCCTGCCATATTTATAAAGTATCTTTTGGGTTTTTTGTCTTCTTCAGGATAAGATACTGAAGCAATATCCTGGAAAAAGGTCTTTCCTTTTTTTATAACATTAATTGCTTTTTTATATTTAGCAGGAATGTTAAAGGTTCGCCCCCAATCATTACCTGTTCCAACCATTATCATACCCAGTTTGATATCTTTAATTGCTGTTTTTTTCTGGGATGTAATTCCGTTCAACACTTCATTGAGAGTTCCGTCTCCTCCCACAACAATTATATTTTTATAACCATTTTCAATGCCATTTCTTGTAAGTTCAACAGCATGAAGCATGTGTTCAGTATGAAAAACCTTGGTTCTGAATCCTGAATTTTCTAATAATCGGGAAATTTCAGGCCAGTCTCTTTCACCTTTTTTATTTCCGGCATTAGGATTAACAATTACCAGCCAGTCTTCATCTTTATAAGTCAAGTTATTAAGTGTCATGTTTTAGTTAGTAATTTCTGCTATCTGATTTTTTCTGGCAAAGACTAATAATGAATAAAGGCAAGCAATGATAGTCACACCTGCCTGAGTTTCCATTGTGTCTTCGGTTAACATTGATAGCATTATGATAGAAAAGAATACAATGAAGAAATAATCTCTAAACTTACCCATTTTTGCAGCAGGATAGACAAGAGCAAATAAGAACCATAAAAAACCGAATATTCCAAAGGCGATGAAAATTGACAGGTATTGATTATGTGATCTCCAACGAAATTTTTCTTCCAGCCTGGTATTCATTTTTTCATATTGCTTCTTAATGGCAATGATAACATCTCCGGTTCCAACACCAGTAAGCCAGTAGTCGTTAATTATTTCTTTAGAAACTTTCCAGTATTCAATTCTTTGCATTACAGAATGGCCACTGGCATTATGTGTCTCATTATATTTTTTTATTCCCCAGAAAATACTGTTAATTCTGTTATACAAAGCTGATTTCTCCTGGAAATTACAGTTGGCCACACCATTCTCAATAAGCCTTATTTCTTTATCTGTCAATGCATTAACACCTTTTGCATCTTTTCTGTATCCTTTACTTGTAAGATATCTTATCAGGGTTCCTTCTATAAATTGTCCTTTCGTGTCAAGCTCATTGATTTTAATATTTGAGCGAGCATCCCAGGCTTCTTTATATTCTTTGCTGCAGAGGTAAAACCAAATGTAATATCCATTTTCTGTATTCAGATTATCAAAGTTATGCCAGTAAAGATTTCCTTGTGCTGTATATATATCAAGATTATTCAAATCTAACTCTTTGACAGTATATACATCCTGGTAGATATTTCTAACATATATAAAACCAATAAGCAGAGGGGCAATTATTATTAGCATCAGGAGATATTTCAGAATGATATTCTTAAGATGAAAAGCAAAATACAGAAGTACTCCTAATCCAATTATTGCAAGCATTAATAATCCGGTTATAGAAACAGAAACTGTGAGGTAGGCAATGAACCATAAGGCAACTATGATGAAAACTGCTTTAATAAAAACCGGATATATCTTTTTTATACTATAATAGGCTAAAATGAAAAAAGCAAAAACAATCAAGAGGCTGAATCTGATATGGGATATAAAAACTGAGATGTCTCTTAAATTGAAGATGCCATCCTGGAGCAGATAACTGAAGCAAATTAATGTTGCGGCAAAAACAGCCGCACTTAAAAGCAATAAAAGATTTCTTAATTGAATTTCATTAATAGGTTTTGCTACAGAGAGTATGATAGGAAATATCATTAATGGGAGTTTAATGCGCAGATCTTTGAAAGCATATTGAAAATCAGATGTATAGAGCAAGCCCAGTATATGAATGAAGAAAATGCTAAAGAAAATAATTGCCGGCAGATTATCTTTTCTGAAGAATCGTTCAAAAATTCTAAAGAATGATTCCAGAAAACAAAATAATCCAAGTGGCAGGAACAAAATCATTTGCAAAATAAGATGCTGAGATTTGAGCTTCTTAGAAAATACACTTAACTTAAAATACTCCAGAAGGAGAACGGCACCCAGAAAAAACTGCCCAACACTCATTACAAATTTTGACAGAGGCAATGCTGCAATCATAAAGGCAAGCCCAAAAAAGTACAAATACCTTAATATGGTAATGGGAGGTGTTTTCATTTCGCCTTTAATTCAGATATAAATCTACTAAATTCCCTTACAGATTTATCAAGAGTGAATTTATTCATTAATATTTTCTCTGCATTTTGTCCTAAGTCATCTCTTAGTTTATCATCATTAGCAAGTAATTCAATTTTTTCAGCAAATTGATTTTTGTCGAATGGTTCTACCAGAAAACCATTTTCTCCATCACTGATTAATTCAGGATTACTGCTTATATTAAATGCTATTGATGGTTTTTTACATGCCATTGCTTCTGCGAGTACATAGCCAAATCCTTCCCATTCTGATGTCAGAAGGAACACATCAATTCCTTCCATGAAGGACTTAATATTTTTAACGAAGCCCAAAAATGTGATATTGTTGTTGAGACCAAGCTTTTCAACAAGTTTCTTAAGATGTGATTCTTTCTCTCCTGTTCCGGCGAGATAAAGATGAAAATCAATATTTTTTTCTTTCAGGATTTTCGCAATGTCAAACAGGATCTCATGTCCTTTTTGTCGCGACAAACGAGCTGCATTTCCCAGGATGATCTGTTCATTGTTCCTTTTGATGAGTGTTTGAGATGGCTGTTTGTTGAATTCTTCAATATTTATTCCATTATAGATCACACGTATTTTATGAGGATCAAAAAGGTCAGGATTATTTTGAAGAATGGTGTTTTTAGTTTCCTCAGAATTTGTCAGGATGCCACTAACAACATTTTTAAACAAGTACCTGTTAAATTTTGAGTTACGTATAGGAATTGCGCTACCCCTTCTGTAAATGATGTTTTTGATTCCGGCTTTGAAAGCAGCAATGCCAATTGATTTTAAGTCTGAAGGCATATTAAGTATTATCACATCAGGGTCCATTCGCCTCAATACTTTTTTAATATGCTTTATTTTTGATTGATTTAAGAAGCTGAGATTTCCAATCCTGAATTTGATAATTTTAATGTCATTATCTTTTAATCTATTGATAAGCTTCCCATTGGGATGGGCAATAAAATACACATCATGATCCCTGACATTCATTTGCAATGCCATTTCACAATGCCATTTTTCTCCTCCTCCCCAATTTTTATTGGTATTTACAAAGCAGATTTTCATTTTTCACTTCTAATTTTTCATCCCCGGCTTAAAATCCGCGCTTAAGCTTCATTATTTTTATACAGCATCTTTAATTTCGCATATTTAAGGAAATTTGAATGGGCTGAATTCTTGCAGATTACATAGCCATAATATCCGTCGAGAAATCCTTTATTGAAATAGAAATCCTTTACAAATTTGAATATGGGATTAATATACATTTTGAGACAGTTACTCTTCTTCCCTTTTTCATACATAACCATTGCCTTAATTGAAGAGAATTTATTCACCTGATCCATATGCTGCTCAATAGTATAGAAGCAATAATGATATAAATTTCCTTTTAAGTGTTTTTGTGTTGAACCGGGTTCTAAAATATATTTGTCATGAGGATTCTCTCCTTGCCATGATCCTTTTCGGCTATCCCACAATCTAAGTTTCTGATCAGGATACCACCCGCAATGTTTTATCCATTTACCGCAATAATTGGTTAATCTGTTAAAATAATACCCATCATACTTCCAGTTGTTTTTCACCTCTTTGATGGATTCAATCAATTCTCCCGATAGTGCTTCGTCAGCATCGAGAGACAAGACATGGGGATATTTAGCTTCAGTAATAGCGTAATTCTTTTGTTCAATGTGCCCTTCAAATTTATGCTTTACAAATTTCACCTTATACTTACTGCAGATCTCTTCAGTTTTATCTGTAGAGAATGAATCAACAACCACAATTTCATCAGCCACACCTGATACAGATTTTATGCACTTCTCTATATTTTTCTCTTCATTAAGTGTGATTATTACGGCAGATATTTCAGGCATAAGTAATTGGGTTTAATCATTTAAGATACTTTATTTTTTCCAGAAAGCTTTTGTAAACAGTATTAAAACAGTAAATAATTCCAGTCTTCCTAAAAGCATTAACAAAGAAAGAAACCATTTTCCAAATACCGGGATTTCAGAATAATTCCCCACGGGTCCAACCAATCCTATTCCAGGGCCAATATTACCAAGAGTAGCAGCGGTTGATCCAATTGCTGATTCAAAATCCAGTCCGAGAACAGACATAACAAGAGTCCCAAAAGCAAAGATTATAATATAAATAAGAAAGAACGCCATAACTTTAAATATAATATCCTGGGAAACAGTCTTCTTATTCATCCTTACAGGAATTATTGCATGTGGATGCATTAATCTTTTTAATTCCAGTGCACTGTTTTTAAACAGCAGAAGTTGTCTTACCACTTTGATGCCACCACCTGTACTTCCGGCCATTCCGCCAACAAACATTAATAAGAAGATAACAAACCATAGCATTCCTGGCCATATCAGATAATCATCGGTAATATATCCTGTAGTTGTAACTATTGAAGAAACCTGAAAAAGTGCATCTCTGAAAGCCTTTTCAAAGGGTTCATTATCCATAAGCGCCAATGTAATGGTGACGGCTAATCCAGCAAAGAATATCAGTCCGATATAATACCGGAATTCTTCATTCTTCCATACTTTACGTAATCGCCCATGCAGGGCCATATAGTGTAAAGTAAAGTTTGTACCTGCCAGAATCATGAACACTATTATCACATATTGAATAAATGGAGAATATGATGCGATGCTATCGTTCTGTGTTGAAAACCCTCCTGTTGCTACTGTTCCGAAAGTGTGACAAATGGCATCGAAGAATTCCATGCCTCCGCTCATAAGTAATATGGTTTCAACTATTGTAAAAATCAGGTATATTGCCCATAATCTCTTAGCTGTTTGTGTGATTCGTGGATGCAATTTATCTTTTGTTGGCCCTGGCATTTCAGCTGCGTATAGCTGCATTCCACCTATCCCAAGAATAGGAAGTACAGCAACTGACAAGACAATAATCCCCATTCCTCCTATCCAGTGGGTCATGCTTCTCCAGAACAGGATACCTTTGGGAACAGCTTCAATATCTGTTAATATTGTTGCACCTGTTGTGGTAAACCCGGAAATAGTTTCGAAAAAAGCATCTGTAAAACTTGGTATTACACCACTGATCATAAATGGAAGAGATCCAAAAAGGGAGATTACCACCCATGTTATTGCTACGATAAAAAATCCTTCTCTTATGCTTATTTGCTTATTGAGATTTTTCATTGTAACCAGAAATAATATGATTCCTGTTGAGCTGGTTATCAATCCTGAAATTAGTAAAGCATAGCAATTATCTTTACAATAATACAAAGAGAAAGGGATTCCGAGGAACATGAATAAACCTTCAATTAGCAGCAGAAAACCAATGGTTCTGATAATAACTTTAAAGTTTAATCCTGACCGGCTTAACATAATGGTATAAAATTAGTTAAATAAGCGGTCTAATTTATGAATTGCCTCAGGCAAACTGAATACTACAACTTTGTCGTTTTCGTCAATTTGAAAATCACCTATGGCAATAAAGCTATCTTCACCTCTTACAATTCCTCCTATCAGCGAGCCTTTAGGAATATTTATATTCTTTATAGGCTTGCGTGTAATGGGTGAATTTGGCTTGGCAACAAATTCCAGTACTTCAGCATTAATACCACTAAGGCATTTGAGTGAAGTGACTTCGGCATCGAGAGTAAATCTTACAATATAGCTGGCAGTTGCAAGCTTTTTGTTTATTACACTGTCTATACCTATATTTTGTGAAATGTCGATATAATCTATGTTTTCAACCAGTGCAATGGTTCTTTTTACTCCAAATTTCTTAGCATGCAAACAAGTTAAAATGTTTGTCTCACTATTATCAGTACAAGCAATAAATGCATCAGTATTCCTGATTCCTTCATCTTCCAGCAATTGAATGTCTCGGCCATCACCTTGAATTACAAGTGTATTGCTCAGAGTATCAGCCAGGCTAATACTTTTCTCTTTACTTAACTCAATTAACTTAATATCTACATTGTTTTCCAGTCTTTTTGCAGTAGATCTTCCTACACGTCCTCCACCAAGGATCATCACATTGTTTATTTCTATGCGGGTTTTCCCACCCAGTTTAATAAGGCTATCGATACCTCCTGGTTTTGTAATTACATAAATAAGGTCGTTTGATAATAGTTTATCATGGCCTTTAGGTATGATAGTTTTTGAGTTCCTGTGAATGGCAACTGCTCTAAACTCAAAATGTGAATATTTTTGAGCAATTTCGTTCAGTGTCATATTTGCAACCGGAGCTGAATCTTCAAGTTTTATCAGAAATAAGAACAACTTACCATTACTAAAATCAAATACTTCAGTGGCAGCTGTTTGCCGTAAGAGTGTTGTGATCTCTGTAGCAGCGATATTTTCAGGACAAACAAGGCTATCGATACCCATCTGGTTCATTAGTGCCTGGTTTACAGGGGCAAGGTACTCAACGTTATTTACTCTGGCTATTGACTTTTTCGCTCCAAGTTGTTTTCCAAGAGCAGCTGTTACGATGTTTGTACGTTCGTCATGTAATACGGAAATAAGGAGGTCAGCTTTTTTAATATTAGCATTTTTAAGTATTTCAATAGATGTTGAATCACCTTTAATTGCAAGAAGATCGGTATGGGACTCAACCATTTTAATAAGATCATCGTGAGGATCAACAATAGTAATATTATGATTCTCTGCAGACAATTCCTGCGCTAGATGCAATCCTACTTCTCCATCACCAGCTATTACTATGTTCATATCAGCAATTAATATTTTGGTTGCGAAATTAAATCATTACATATATAAAAAGCAAGCAATTACTAAAATACTTAATATATTGCTTCTAATTAGTAATTATATAAGTATCCCAATCAAGTCCCACAGCAAAATCTTCGCGATATTCCATGAGCTTTTGATATGAAAGCTTTGCCGTTGTTATACCTTCAGTATTTGTCTTTATCCTTGCAATCTTTTTTCCTAAAGGATCAATGATTCGTGAATTTCCACTGTGATCCTTGTTATTCCCATCAAGCCCGACCCTGTTTACTCCGGCAACATATGCCTGATTTTCAATTGCCCTGGCTTTTAGCAGTGCTTTCCATGCATTTGATCTTACTGAAGGCCAGTTAGCAACATAAATGAGTAAATCGTAGTCAAATGAATTATCAACAAAATTGTTTTTGCTCCATACAGGAAATCTGAGATCATAGCAAACCTGAGGTAATATTTTCCAGGATTTGTACTCAATGATTGTATTTTCTTTCCCGGGAGAAAAGTTTTCATGCTCTTTACCCATCCTGAAAAGATGGCGTTTGTCATAGAAATGATAAGGAGTGTCAGGAGAAACAAATACAAAGCGATTGAAATAATCTAAGTTATCTTTTACAATATAACTTCCACAAAGAGCACATCCTTTCTTATCAGCCAGTTTTCTCATCCATTCAAGCGTATTTCCTTCCTGCTCTTCAGCTAAATCTTCCGGAACCATTGAGAAGCCTGTATTAAACATTTCAGGAAGAATGATGAGATCTGTTGGTTTTTTGATCTTCTCAATTTTCTTCTCAAACATGGAATAATTTTTCTCCTTGTTTTCCCAATAAAGCAGTGATTGAATAATAGTGATTTTTAGATCCTGCATAAAATTTCTCCTGCCTTTTCTAAGGTTGATTCTTTTTTAGCAAAGCAAAACCTTAATGTTTTATCATTTCTGTTATCGTTGAAGAATGGTGAAATTGGAATTGATGCAATTCCTGCTTCTCTTGTCAGCTTTTTAGCAAAGTCAAAGTCAAAATCTTCTGAGATCTCACTGTAATCAAGAATCTGGAAATAAGTTCCTGATGCCGGATGAAATTTGAATCTTGATTTTTTTATTTGTTCCAGGAAATAGTCTCTTTTTTTCTGATAAAATTCTCCCAGCTTCATATATGTGTTCTCATCCTGCAAAAAATCAGCTATTGCATGCTGTATGGGTGTATTACATGTAAAAACTATGAACTGATGTGCTTTGCGAAATTCTTTCATCAGGTTTTCAGGAGCAAGTACATAACCCATTTTCCATCCTGTGGCATGATAAGTTTTACCAAAAGAACCTATAATGAAGCTGCGGTTTGCCAGTTCGGGATAGCGACATACACTTTCATGTTGCATTTCATCAAATATCAAATGCTCATAAACTTCATCGCTTAAAACAAATATGTCGGTATTTCTGGTTAGCTTATCAAGCATTTCCAGATCTTCCCTGAATAAAACACTTCCTGTGGGATTATGAGGTGTGTTTATGATGATCATTTTTGTTTTGGACGTAATCAGGCTTTCAAGATGATTCCAGTCAACTCTGTAATCGGGGTAGGTGAGCGCTGTATATTTAACAATCCCTCCACTCATCAAAACACCGGGGACATAACTATCATAAGCCGGTTCAATTATTATTACTTCATCTCCTTTATTTACAGATGAAAGTATAGATGTGAAAATCGCCTGAGTAGCTCCTGCAGTGATGTTAACTTCTTTATTTACATCATAATTCGCATCATGTAGCTTTTTCACCTTATCCACTATACTTTTTCTGATTTCAGGAACACCTGTCATCTGAGCATATTGATTAAAGCCTTTCTTCATATAATAATTGATGCGTTCAATTAACTCAGGGGATACATCAAAGTCGGGGAAACCCTGGCTGAGGTTAAGCGCATTATAATCAACAGCTTCCTTGCTCATTACTGCAAAAATGGAAGTTCCTGTTTCAGGTAATCTTGAATTTATCTTTCCTTTGAATGAAACCATCAAATAAATATAAATAAAAAATATAATAAGATCGGAATTATCATACAAATCTATAATTTTGCAGATGAACCAAATAGCGAAAATTTATTTATTATGAACACAATTGATAATTATAACTTCCAGGGTAAGAAGGCCCTGATAAGGGTTGATTTTAATGTTCCTCTCAACGGGAATTCTGAAATTACTGATACAACACGTATAGATGCTGCCATTCCTACAATAACCAAGATACTTGATGAGGGAGGATCAGTTATTTTAATGTCACATCTGGGACGTCCGAAAACAGGCCCTGAAGATAAGTTTTCCCTAAAGCACCTTTTGTCATATCTGTCAGAAAAACTTAACAGAGAGGTAAAGTTTGCAGATGATTGCATAGGAGAGGCTGCATATGATCTGGCAGATAATCTGAAAGAAGGAGAGGTTTTATTACTTGAGAACTTAAGGTTTTATACAGAAGAAACCAAAGGGGATAAAGAGTTTGCTGAAAAGCTTTCTAAGCTTGGTGATGTTTATGTTAATGATGCATTTGGTACAGCACACAGAGCTCATGCATCTACTGCAATAATTGCTGAGTTTTTCCAAGCTGACAAATTGTTTGGCTATATAATGGATAATGAGATCAGGAATATAAATAAGGTCCTGGTTGATACTCAGCGCCCATTCACTGCCATTCTGGGTGGAGCGAAAGTTTCAGGGAAAATAGAAATTATAAGAAACCTTTTAGATAAAGTAGATAACCTCATCATCGGTGGTGGTATGATGTTCACATTTATTAAGGCTATGGGAGGTAATATTGGTAGTTCTTTGATAGAGGATGATTTAATTGATATTGCAAAGGAAACATTATATAAAGCCAAGGAACTGGGTGTAAATTTAATGATTCCTACTGATGCTTTTGTGGCCAGTGAATTCTCAAATGATGCAGAAATCAAAGAAGTTGCTTCTGATGAGATTCCTGATGGTTGGATGGGATTGGATATTGGTACTGAAAGCATGAAATCTTTTGAGAATATTATTGTAAAGTCCAGAACGATCTTATGGAATGGTCCTATGGGAGTTTTTGAATTCTCAAACTTTGAAGAAGGAACAAAAAGTATTGCTTATGCCATTACAAAAGCAACGCAAGCAGGTTCATTCTCTTTAATTGGTGGAGGTGATTCTGTTGCAGCCATTAACAAATATGGATTAGCAGAAAAGGTAAGTTATGTGTCCACAGGCGGAGGTGCAATGCTCGAGTATATTGAAGGGAAAGATCTTCCTGGTGTAAAAGCAATTAATTAGTGTTTGTCCTGAATGTCCAATTTCTTCGTTATGCTTGTTTTGAAAATAGTCATTTACATAAGTAAACTTCTTAATTTTCAAAACTTCACAAGCCTCGAACTCGAACATTCTGAATCAAACACCTACTTTAATAATAATTACTGACTTTATTGCCAACCACTAATTATTAGGTCTTTATATTTCCTGAAGATTATCAGGAACGATCTTATTCATATTTTCATCAAGGTTTTCCAGGTTTAACTTAGGAATGATAGTAGGGACAAGCTTTTCAATAGGACTATAAAGCAAGGAACCTTCGCGTAGTTTTTCAGTAATTACAGATTTGTTTGTATCAAGTGAGTTAATAATCAGGATTAGCAGACTGAGAATAAATGCAGCTTTTGCAATGCCAAAGACAGCACCAAAAAGCTTATTTACAAATCCCAATGCAATTATATCAACGAATTTCTCAATTATTCTACCAAAAATATACACCACGATTACAACAGCTATAAATGTGATAATGAATGAAATGATAGAAATATATCTTTTGTTTATTTCAAAGTAATCGTTAAGAAGATCCCCTGTGAAATAAGAAAAGTGGATCGCAGCCCAAATTCCAAGTATTAGTGCAAGCAAAGAGGCAAATTCAATGATAAGACCTTTGGTAAAACCACGATACATAAGCCAGATAATTGGAATGATTAAAATTATATCAAGTACATTCATTTTTTAAGTCTTCTGGTAAGTTCGGTGGCGAAAATGAAATCGTCAAGCTCTTTATTATTAGATGTAAGTATGTTGTCTTTTGTTCCTTTCCACCATAATTCCCCATTATATATAAAGGCAATTTTATCACCAATATTCATAACGGAATTCATATCATGAGTATTAACAACAGTCGTTATCTGAAAATCTTCTGTAATTTCTTTGATAAGGTCATCAATCAGTCCTGCAGTCATGGGATCCAATCCAGAATTAGGTTCATCGCAGAATAGATATTTCGGATTCATGGAAATGGCCCTTGCAATAGCAACTCTCTTTATCATACCACCGCTAAGTTCTGAGGGCATAAGATGGTTAGAGTTTTCGAGGTTAACTCTTTCAAGACAGAAGTTTACCCTGTCGAGTTTCTCTTTATATGATTTTTTGGTGAACATGGATAGAGGAAACATAATGTTATCCTCTACATTCATATAATCAAAAAGAGCTCCCCCCTGGAAAAGCATTCCAAGTTCTTTTCGTATTTCTTTTTTTTGTTTGGTATTCATTTTTGAAAAGGAGCGATTACCATAGTCTATTTCTCCTTTGTCTACCTCATATAAGCCTATAAGGCATTTCATAAACACTGTTTTCCCTGAACCACTTCTTCCAATGATCAGGTTTGTTTTGCCTTTTTCAAAATCGAAGGAAACATCTTTTAGAACTTCATGATCCCTGAAAGATTTATATATGTGCCTTGCTGAGATCATGTGAGTAAAAGTTGTGTTAATATCAGGTTGAAAAGTATTATAAGTATGCTACTTTGTACAACAGCTTTTGTGCTGGCAGTTCCCACGTCAAGTGCCCCACCTTTAATTCTGTAGCCATGAAATGCTGAGACTGTTGAAATAATGATAGCAAAAACCATTGTTTTAATCAAGGCATAAGTAATGCTGTATGGATCAAACCAGGATCTAATTCCAATAATATAATCCTGGGAAGCAACTAATCCGGTAATAATACAAGCCAGCCATCCACCAAACAATCCAAGAAACATACTGACAATGATGAGAAATGGATTGATAATTATTGAGGCAATTACTTTAGGAAAGATTAAAAAGTTTGCAGAGTTAATACCCATGATCTGTAATGCATCAATCTGTTCAGTTACTCTCATACTACCAATTTCTGATGCAATTCTTGATCCAACCTTTCCTGCAAGTATCAAACTAATGATGGTAGGTGAAAACTCAAGCACCAAACCCTGACGCGTAGTAAATCCTACCATAGTCATTGGGATCAGTGGTGTGTCAATATTAAAAGCAGTTTGAATAGCAAGCACTGCTCCCATAAATACTGAGATAATGGCAACAATACCCAGTGACTCTACGCCAAGGTTAACAAACTCAATAATAAGTTGTTTCCAGAATTGCTTCCATTTATCAGGCCTCCTGAAAACTTCACTCATTAAAAGAAAATAGCTACCAACCAATTTTATCATCTTTTTTTCGATTGGGTTTATATTGCTAATTTAATCATTATTTAATAAAACGATACAATACGGTTTAAATTGATAGCGATCTTAATTTTATATCTTTGTTATAT